>NZ_JBFIII010000083.1 GCF_041601295.1 Immundisolibacter sp. | reverse complement strand
GCCTGATGCGCAAAGCTCCACTGCTTGCTGTGTGCGTGCTGTCGCTGGGCACGCCGACGGTCGGCGCGATCGATCTTCTGGACACGTATCTGGCGGCCCTGGGCAATGACTCGACCTATCTGGCGGCCCGCTCCGCTCTGCAGGCGACGCAGCAGAACATTCCGCTGGCTCGAGCGAACCTGCTGCCGCGCATTGCCTTGACCGGGCAGCAGACCGCTAACGAAACCAATAATCGTTTTACCCAGGCCAACCAGCAGCTGGAAACCGACACTGCGTACAGTGCCCGCAATGCGGGGTTGACCTTGCGACAGCCGCTGTTCCGGTTGCAAGCCTGGCATCAGTTTTCCGCCGCCCAGGCGCAGGTCGCCGCAGCCGAGGCTGAGTACGAGAAAGAGCGCCAGGCGGCGGCCCTGCGAGCCGCGGACGCGTATTTTGGCGTGCTGCAGACCGCCGCCGAGGTGAAAGCTTCGCGCGCGGAACTCGACGCGTACACCAGCCAGCAGATGCTCGCGGACAAGGCGTTTTCGGCCGGTTACGGCACCCGCATCGATATTCACGAGAGCCAGGCGCGCCTGAAACAGGCACAGGCGCAACTCATGCAGACAGAATTCTCGGCGGATAACGCGCGGCAGAATTTTCAGGCCACCGTTGGCCTGGAACCCGACCACCTGGCAGACATCGACCTGCCGCAGTTTCGGCCTGCGCCGCCGGCACCAGCAACGCTTGAGCCCTGGCTTGAGCAACTGGAAGTGGCCAATCCGGAGCTGGCCAGCCTGCGCCACCAACTGGAAGCTGCCCGCAAGAACTATCAGGCCAACCGCGCCCGCCACTTTCCCACCGCCGATCTGGTGGCGGGCCGGCAATACGGCCAGGGCGATACCGTCAATACCATAGACCGCAAATACCTGACCGATTACGTCGGCGTACAGGTCATGATTCCGATCTTCGAGGGCGGCGGCACGACGGCGCTGATTCGCCAGGCAAGTGCAACCATCGACACGACTCGTCATCAGTTCGATGCCGGCCTGAAACGACTTTCGCTGACTGCACAGCAGGCATTTGCGCGCAACGTGCAGGGCACACTCCAGATCCCCGCCCTCGAACAGGCGCTTGAGGCGGCTCAGCTGGCCGTGGTCTCGACAGAACGCGGCATCGAGGCCGGTACCAGCACCCGTGTCGACGTTCTGAACGCCATCCAGCGGGTGACCGGGATCGAACGTGACCTGTCCCGGGCGCGGTACGAGTTTTTCCTCAGCCGCTTTCACCTGGCCGCGGCAGTCGGCGCGCTGGACGACGACATCGTCAGCGAGATCAACAAGCTGCTTCAATAATCGGCGTATTGACGCCGGCCGCGACCATCAGGCCGGTCTGTGCATGCACCAAACGTGCAGACTGCGCCTGGATCAGGCAGGCTAGTACCTCAAGCTGGTTGAGGTACCAGACCGCTCAGGCGCGGATGCCGACTGGCCTCACGCCTGAACCTCCGGGACCATAACCGCGAACTGTGTTCGCAGGAGCGTGGCCATGACTTATGAGTTCACTCTTACCGTCAGGTTGGCCGCCACTGCGCAGGAGATCTTTGACGCGTGGCTATCGAGCGACGGGCATACGGCGATGACCGGTGGCGTGGCACATGCCAGCCCCCACGTCGGCGATCCGTTCGACGCCTGGGATGGCTATATCACTGGCAAAACCGTCGCGCTGGACCCCGGTCGGCGCATTGTCCAGACGTGGCGAACCCGGCATTTTTCGCCCGACGACGCCGACTCATCAATCGAGATAACGCTTGAGCCAGACGCGGACTCCACGCTACTGACCCTGCACCACAGCAAGGTGCCGGCCGGCCAGACCAGCTACCAGGAATCCGGATGGAGGCAACACTATTTCGAGCCGATGCAGCGACGCTTCGAGTGGCTGCGCTCGACGGGCGCCGTCTAACAAAAAGCCACCAAACCGGGGCGCGCCAGATCGGCTGTGCGTTCGGTCTCGGCGGCCAGCGTCCGATCAACCAATCGAGGAGGCGTCATGGAACGAAAAGCACTGTGCCAATGCGGCCAACTGCAAGTGACCTGCACCGGAGAACCCAAGCGGGTGCTGATGTGTCATTGCGAGCTGTGCCAGCGGCGCACCGGCAGCGCCTTCAACCTGGGGGCATGGTTCCCGGGCCAGAACATCACGGTCCAGGGTCAGACCAAGACCTATCAACGCACCGGTGAGCGGGGGTTCGAGATCACCTTCCACTTCTGCCCGGACTGCGGCAGCAGTGTCTGCTGGGACGTGAAAGGCACCGACTCGGTCGTAGTGGCTGTCGGGTGCTTTGCCGACCCGCACTTTCCGGCCCCCAGCCTGTCGCTGTATGGCTGCACCCGCCACGACTGGGTGACACAGCCAGCGGGGATTCCCAGTCACATCGGCAGTGCCGACAGTGCCGTGGAATAGCGCTTCGGGCCCACGTCGAAGGGAGGAGCGGGATCGCCGCGGCGTCATCGGCCATGATCATGCTCATAGAACAGCCATGGTGCGTTGATGGGCGCCGCGCGCCCAAGGGTCGGCCCCCTCCTGGGCGTTAACGAACAGCCATGGCCAGCCCAGCACCTCCATTGGGGCGACATATATGAAGCACATCGCCTTTGGGCTTTTCGACCATTTGGAGCAGCGGCCCGGCGAGCCGGCACGCGACACCTACGCCGGCCGGATCAAGTTGGTGCAAGCGGCGGAACGGGCAGGCTTTCACGCCTACCACGTGGCCGAGCACCACTTTACGCCGCTAGGCCTGGCGCCCTCACCGGGGCTGTTCCTGGCGGCGCTGTCGCAGGTCACCACGACGATCCGCCTGGGCAGCCTGGTCCATTTGCTGCCCTTGTATGAGCCGGTCCGTCTGGTCGAGGAGATCTGCATGCTCGACCACCTTTCCGGTGGGCGGCTGGACCTGGGCGTCGGACGCGGCGTATCGCCGTTCGAACTGGGTCACTACGGCGTCGATTTTCTTGACAGCAAGGAACTGTTCGACAATGCCATGGATGCGTTGACTGCCGGACTGACGCAGCCGCAGCTGCATCACCGGAGCCACCGCGCCCGCTATCGGGGTGCGCCGATGGTGCTGCAACCACTGCAACGGCCGCTACCGCCACTGTGGTACGGCATCACCAGTGAGGCCAACGTCGCGTTTGCGGCCGAACGCGGCATGCACGTTGTCGGGCTGGCACCGACGCAACACCTTTCCGGCTTGATGCGGCGCTATGCCGAACTGCGCGAGGCCGGCCGCGGCGGCGTGCATGACTTGAGCGCCCCCGGTAGCGTGTCGCGCAGGGGCGCCTTAAGACAGATCTATGTTGGCGCCAGCGACGCCGATGCGGAACGCACGGCCGCGCGCGCCTATCCGGTGTTCTACAACAACCTGATGCAGCTGTGGCGCACCTTCAATGTGGTCAATACGCTGATCCCGCCCACCTACACACTTGCGCGAGACTTGGGCATATTGGTCACTGGCGGCCCCGGCCGTGTGCACGAGCAACTAGCGGAATTCTTCGCCGACGGCGCCTGCAACTACCTCGCGCTGGAGTTCAGTTTCGGAGACCTCAGCGATGCCGAGGCACTGGCCTCGCTGCAATGTTTTGCCGGCGAGGTGATGCCCGCGCTGGCCAGGCTGGCGTCCGGGGAATGAACCCACACACGCGCCAGCAGTCGGCCGTTCTTGGTGCGCTTGCCTTGCATTCGGAGGACCCGCCATGGGCATGCTGATCGACGGCCATTGGGAAGTCTTCGACCACCGAACGGCCGACGGTGGGCGTTTTTTGCGGGCGGATTCAAGCATCCGCGGCCAGGTGACGGCCGACGGCAGCAGTGGCTTTGCCGCCGAGGCCGGGCGCTATCACCTGTACGTGTCGCTGGCCTGTCCGTGGGCACATCGCACCGTCATCCTGCGCCGGCTCAAGGGGCTTGAGCAGGCTATCGGCCTGACGGTCGTGGCGCCGGTCATAGGCGATTACGGCTGGCAATTCAACGAGCCGGACCCCCTGACCGGGGCGTCCCATCTGTACGAGCTGTATCAGCGCGCCGACCCCGGATTCAGCGGCCGGGTGACCGTACCGGTGCTGTGGGACAAGGTCCATGACAGCATCGTGAACAACGAATCGTCCGAAATCATCCGCATGCTTAACCGCGAGTTCGACGCCTTTGCCCGGCATCCGCAACGCGACTATTACCCCAAAGCCCTGCGGGCCGAAATCGACACCATCAACGAGCGCGTCTATCGCGACCTGAACAATGGCGTCTACCGCACCGGCTTCGCGCAGACGCAGGAAGCGTACGAGGAAGCGGTGACCTCCCTGTTCGACACCCTGGACTGGCTGGAGCAGCGACTGGCCAGATCCCGCTTCCTGGTCGGTAACCAGACTACGGAGGCGGACTGGCGCCTGTTCCCGACCCTGGTGCGCTTCGACGCGGTGTACCACTATCATTTCAAGTGCAACCTGCGCCGACTGGTGGACTATCCGACCCTGCACGCCTACGCGCGCGAGCTGTACCAGCACCCAGGCGTGGCGCAGACCGTTGACCTGGACCAGATCAAGGCCAATTACTATCGCAGCATGCGCACCCTGAACCCGTTTGGCATCGTCCCGCTGGGACCGGAAGCCGCGGTGCTGGACTTCGGCGCCCCGCATGGGCGAGACAGGCTGCAAACCCGCTCTTGAACCGGACCTCAAGGAGGATAGGAAATGCGAACCTTTTACTGTTGGCTGCTGGCCATGCTCGGGATGGTCGGCGCTGCGCACGCCGAGTGGGTGCAGCGCGAATTGACCTACCGGCTCGATGGCACCGATTTCATCGGCACGCTGGTGTACGACGACGCTGGCGCCGCGCGACGGCCTGGCATCGTGCTGGTGCCGAACTGGCTCGGACCCTCCCCGGCCGCGATCGAGCAAGCCAAGCGGGTGGCCGGCCGGGATTACGTGGTGCTGGTGGCCGATGTGTATGGCGCCACGGTACGGCCAAGCAACGACAACGAGGCCAGTGCTGCGGCGGGGGCCGCGCGCGCCAATCGGCCGTTGCTACGTGCGCGTGTCAGCAAGGCCGTGGACGTGCTGATCGAACAGGCCGGTCAGGCACCCCTTGATACCGGCCGGCTTGCGGCGGTGGGCTTCTGCTTCGGCGGTGGCAGCGTGCTGGAACTGGCGCGCAGCGGGCGTGACCTGCGGGGCGTGGTGTCCTTCCACGGCAATCTGGACACGCCTCTACCGGCTCAGAAAGGCAGCATCCCCGCCGCCGTGCTGGTGCTGCATGGGGCGGACGATCCCTACGTGCCAGCCGCCGATGTGGCCGCCTTCGAGTCGGAGATGCGCGCCGCTGGTGCCGATTGGCAGTTGACCGCCTATGGTGGCGCGGTGCATTCGTTCAGCGAGCCGGAAGCGGACGCACCCGGCCAAGCGCAGTACCACCCGCAGGTCGCCCGCCGCGCTTTTACCGCCATGCGGGATTTCCTGACGGAACGGTTCGGACCCTGACCGGCAACCGCGTCGCCCGCCTTGCGAGCGCGCTGTCCTAGCCGCCGAGCAAACGCCGCTCGGCGTTTTCGACCTGGCTGGCGGTGCCGAACAGAACCACCACATCCCCGGCCTCCAGGACCAGGCCGGGCAAGGGATCGAGTTCACCGGCGCCGTCACGACGCACATTGCGTACCTCGGCGCCGACCTTGGCCAGATCCAGGTCGGCCAGACGACGGCCGACGGCGCGTGCCTTTTCCGGCAGCGGCACGGCGTGGCGGACATCCAGCTCCTGACCCTCGACGTCGGTGATGCGCGAACGCTGGCCATGAAAATAACCGCGCAGCACACTGTAGCGCTCCTCGCGCACGCCCTGCACACTTTGCTGGACCCGTTCCATCGGAAAATCCAGCAGCGCCAGCACGTGCGAGGCGAGTGTCAGGCTGGCTTCGAAGGTTTCCGGCACCACCGCGGTAGCGCCCGCTTGTTTGAGCGTTTCGCGGTGTCGATCGTCGACGGTACGCACCAGAATCGGCAAATCCGCGGCCCGTTCGCGTACGGCGCGCACGATGGCCAGCGAGTGACGGTGATCGGTGAAGCTGACCACCACCAGCCGCGCGCGGGTAATGCCCAGCGCATGCAGCAGCGCCGGGCGGCGGGCGTCGCCATAAAACACCCGTTCGCCGCCAAGCAGCGCCTCCTGTACGCGCACCGGATCCTCGTCGACGGCCGCGAATTCCACGCCCTCGCGGCTCAGGATTCGGCCCACCGCCTGGCCAACGCGGCCATAGCCGCAAATGATGACGTGACCGCTGAGTTCGGCCGTGATGCTGCTGACATCGACCAGGTCCACCGGAGCCGTCGGCCCGGGATTGCGATCGCGCACCAGGAACGCGGCAATACGCCCGTTGTGGCGCACGATCAGCGGCGTCAGCGCCATGCTGAGCACCACGCTGGCAGCCACCACGGCAACCTGGGCCGGCTCCACCATGCCATAACTGCCCGCCACGGCCAGTAATGCGAATGCAAACTCGCCGCCCTGCGCCAACAGCAATCCGGCCCGCCACGATGTCAGGCGATCTTCCCCCAGCCAGCGGCCGAGCATGGCCACCAAAGTGGTCTTGAACAGCAACATGCCGGCCGTGAGGCCCAGCACCGCCGGCCAGCGGTCCAGCAAATCGGCTGGCACCAGCAACATGCCGACGCTGACAAAAAATATGCCAAGCAGCACATCCCGGAAGGGCCGGATCTCGATCTCGATGCGGTGCCGGAAATGACTCTCGCCCAGCATCATGCCGGCAATGAAGGCGCCCAACGTCATCGACAGCCCAAAGGTTTCGGTCAACAAGGCAGCCAGTAACGCAACCAGCAACGCAGCCAGGACGAACAGCTCCTCGGAGTGCGTCTTGGCCACCTCAAAAAACACCCGCGGCAGCACCCATTTGCCAACACCGATCAGGAATGCGAACAGCAGCGTGCCCTTGGCCAGGGTCATGGCCAACATCATGGGCAGGCCGTCGCCCTCGTTCGCCAGCGCCGGGATCAGAATCAGGAACAACACCGCCGCCAGGTCCTGAAACAACAGCACCGCGATGCCGAGCTGCCCGTGGCGCGCGTACAGCTCGCCAGCGCGGGCCAGTTCCCGCGTCACCACCGCGGTCGACGACAGCGCCAGCACCGCCGCCATCAGCAAGGCCAGGCGCGGCTCCACGCCCAGAGCAAGCCCCATGCCCATGAACGCCAACGTGCAGATCAGCACCTGCGCCCCACCAAGACCGAACACCAGTCGGCGCATGGCCAGCAGCCGCGACAGCGAGAATTCAAGGCCCAGCGAGAACAGCAGGAACACCACACCGAACTCGGCCAGCGACTGCACCGCCTCGCGGTTGCCGATCAGGCCAAGCGCTCCGGGACCGATCAGCAAGCCGGTGGCCAGATAGCCCAGCGTGGGCGGCAGCCGGAAGCGATGGAAGATCGCCAGCACCACCGCCGAGGCGGTAAGGATGATCACCAGTTCACCAAAGAACCCGTGCATCAGCTTCCTCCGCTGCCCCGCCGCCGGACGAGCGCCAACAGCACGACCCCCGCCGCCAGCATGGGCAGGCTCAACAACTGCCCCATGGTCAGCCAGTCGAAGGCGACAAAGCCGATAAAGGCATCGGGTTGGCGGGCAAATTCACCAATAAAGCGCAAGGCTCCGTAGCTGAGCAGGAATACCCCCGACACCGCCATGGTTGGCCGCGGCCGCGCCGAATACACCCAGACGATGACGAACAACAGCGCGCCTTCCAACCCGGCCTGATACAGCTGCGACGGATGGCGCGGCAGCTCGCCGGCACCTTGAAAGACCATGCCCCACGGCACGTCGGTGACCCGCCCCCACAGCTCGCCATTGATGAAATTGCCCAGCCGCCCGGCCAGCAACCCGGTCGGCACCAGTGGCGCCACGAAGTCGGTGACCGCGAAAAATCCCCGGCCGGTCTTGCGTCCATACAACCAGCACGCCACCAGCACCCCGAGCAAACCGCCGTGGAACGACATGCCGCCCTGCCAGGCCTGCACGATGGCCAAGGGGTGGCTCAGGTAATACGCAGGCTGATAGAACAGGGTGTAGCCCAGCCGCCCGCCCACCACCGCGCCCAGCGCGCCATAAAAAATGAGGTCGCCGAGCTCGTCCACCCGCCAGCCGCTGCCAGGCGCGTTGACCCGGCGCCGGCCCAGCCACCAGGCGGCGGCGAAGCCGAGCAGATACATCAGGCCATACCAGCGTATGGCCAGCGGGCCCAGCTGCAGAGCTATCGGATCAATGGCTGGATGGTGCAACATGGATGGCGATTATCCGGCATGATGAGTCGTTCCCGCTCGTCAACGCCCATAGCCATGTCGACTCCCTCCCCGCACAACCGCCTGGCTGCGGAGCGCAGCCCCTATCTGCTGCAACACGCCACCAATCCAGTCGACTGGCAGCCATGGAGCGATGCGGCGCTGGCCCAGGCACGGGCACAGGACAAGCCGATCCTGCTGTCGATTGGCTACTCGGCCTGCCACTGGTGCCACGTGATGGCGCACGAGTCCTTCGAGGACGCCGCCACGGCGGCTGTCATGAACGAGCTGTTCGTCAACATCAAGGTGGATCGCGAGGAACGTCCGGACCTGGACCGCATCTACCAGATGGCGCACCAGATGCTGACCGGCCGCAGCGGCGGCTGGCCGCTGACCATGTTCCTGAGCCCGGACCAGGTGCCGTTTTTTGGCGGCACGTATTTCCCCAGGGAGGCCCGGCACGGCCTGCCGGCGTTTTCCGACCTGATGGGCCGGGTTGACGAGTATTACCGCACGCATCGCGAGGAAATCGCGACCCAGAACGCCACCCTGCTGGAGGCACTGGCCCGTCACCAGACGCTTACGGCATCCGAGCAGACGCTCGGCGATGCGCCCTTGCGTCGCGCTGTGTCGGAACTGGCCGGCCTGTTTGACCCGGTGCACGGTGGTTTTGGTGGTGCGCCCAAATTTCCGCAACCACCCTTGCTCGAACTGTGCCTGCGCGAGCACGCCCGCAGCGGCGATGCACAGGCGCTGCGCATGGCGCTGCTGTCACTGGAACAGATGGCCCGCGGCGGAGTGCATGATCATCTGGGAGGCGGGTTCTTCCGCTACTCGGTGGATGCCGAGTGGAACATCCCGCACTTCGAGAAGATGCTCTACGACAACGCGCAGTTGCTGAGCCTGTACGCGCGGGCCGCGGAGGTGAGCAACAGCCCGCGTTTCGACGCCGTGCTGCATACCACCGGCCAATGGGCACTGCGCGAGATGCAGGCGCCTGGCGGCGGCTTCTACGCTGCCCTCGACGCCGACTCGGAGGGTGAGGAAGGCCGCTTTTACGCCTGGGACCGGACCCAGGCGCAGGCGCTTCTGACGACCGAAGAAGCGGCCGTCCTGTCGCGCCGCTTCGGCCTGGACGGCAGCCCCAACTTCGAGCATCAATGGCACCTGCGGGTGCGCGCCGAGGTGGCGGACATTGCACGCGAACTGGCGCTGTCACCCGAGCGGGTTGCCGTCAGTCTCAGTGGTGCCATGCAGAAACTGTTCGCGACCCGCAGCGGGCGGGTGCGACCGGGACTCGACGACAAAATCCTCGCCGGCTGGAACGGACTCATGATCGGTGGTCTCGCCCGCGCCGGCCGACATCTTGGGGAGTCGGCCTTCATCGACGCAGCCGCGGGCGCAGCGGCGTTCGCGCGCCGCGTGCTCTGGCAGGACGGCCGCCTGCGGGCGGTGGCCAAGGGTGACCTCGGCTACCTGGCCGCCTACCTGGACGACCATGCCTATCTGCTGGATGGCCTGCTTGAGCTGCTGCAAACGCGCTGGGACAGTGCGCATCTACAGTTCGCCACGGACATCGCACAGGTCATGCTGACGCATTTCGAAGACCCCGCCCAGGGCGGCTTTTTCCATACCGCCGACGACCACGAGCGGCTCATCGTGCGCACCCGGCCGCTCGGCGACGAGGCAACGCCAGCGGGCGCCGCCATCGCCGCCCGCGCACTGGGCCGGCTGGGTCATCTGCTGGGCGAGTCCACCTACCTGGACGCGGCGGCTCGGACTGTCAGCAGCGCCGCTGACCGGCTGCAGGAACACCCGCTGGCCAGTGCCAGCCTGCTCACGGCCCTCGAAGAACAACTGCTACCGCCACAAACGCTGATCCTGCGGGCCGATCCGCGCGTGCTCGGTGCCTGGCTTGAGGTCGCGCGCGGCGCCAACCCCGCCGGGCAGCGGCCGACCCGGCTGGTATTCGCCATTCCTCCGGACATCGCCGACCTGCCGGGCGTGCTGGCGCACTGCCAGCCGCGGGGCGAGGCCGTGGCCTACCTGTGTCACGGCGGGCAGTGCAGCGCGCCGATCACCGAGCTCGAGCAACTTGCCGCGGGCCTCGCGGTGGGCGACTGACCCGACTCACGGACCAAGCCAACAGCAACAACCACTCTGGGGCCGTTGGCTCCCTCCAGGGGGACGATGGAATAACCCAGGGCCGGTACGGGGGCCTCAGCTTTCGAGGCGGAAACCAACTTTCAGGTGCACCTGAAAGTGCCCGACCTTGCCATCGGCCAGGTGACCGCGCGTCTCGACCACCTCGAACCAGTCCAGATGGCGCAGGGTTTTCGACGCCTCGGCGATGGCGTTACGAATTGCGTCGTCAGTCCCGTTCGGCGAGGAACCGACAATTTCCACGATCTTGTAGGTGTGATTGGTCATGTCTTGATCTCCTGGGAGTTGGAAGTTTTTAAGCGGCTACTGTGAATACTCCGTCGACAACTCCGCCTGCCGCAAGACCAACTGCGTCGCATCCTGCGCCAGATCGGGCGGATACCCATACTTGGCCACTGACGGCGCCGCGCACTACGCCCCAAGCAGCCTGCGCGCGAGCAGCGATTGCATGTCCCGGCGGCCATCGGCGATCAAAGTGACGTAGACCTTTGAGCCGATCACCCGGTAGATAACCCGGTAGGGTTTGAACGTGACTTGCCGGTAGTCGTGGATGCCCAGCGCCAGTAGTTCGCTGGGGTGGCTGCCGCGGCCCGGAAACGTCGCCAGGCGCTGCGCCACCTCAAGTATCTGGTCCAGCACGTGGTCAGCGTTGGTCGGCGAGTCGAACGCGGCGATGTGGTCGTAGATCGATTCCAGGTCCTGCTCGGCGCCCTGGGCAAGCAGAACCTCGTAGCGCTGGCCGGGCATTACTCGGCGGCGCGTTTGGCGCGCAGGCGCCCCACCACGTCGGCCACCGGCTTGACCTTGCCGGCTTCGATTTCCTGACTGCCCAGGGCGAGGATCTTCAGCAGCGCCAGGGTTTCTTGCGTTTGTTCGTACGAAGCCACGTCCTGGATCACAGCCTTGGCCTCGCCGTTCTGAGTGATGACCATCGGCTCGCGCTGCTCGGCCAGTTGCGTCAATACGTCGGCCGCGTTGGCCTTCAGGTAGCTGATGGATTTGACTTGCGATGAATAGCGCATGGCCGCCTCAAGAGACTGAATAAAGCCTGAATATAGTCCTTAATAAGGCGTTGTTGTTTAAGCGCCGTCCGGCTGCATCTCGCGCAACCGCGAGGCCACTGCGGCGCCGACCTGCTCCAGATGCTGCGTCATCGCCGCCTGGGCGGTGGCAGCATCGCCCGCAGTGATGGCCGCGCGCACGGCGGCGTGCGCAGCGCGTACCCGCGGCGAAAAATAGAGGGAGCCGAACGCCACCTTGATCAGGAAATCGCTGCGATCCCACAGCGCGGCGGCGATTTCGCCGGCAGCCGGGGCCCGCGCCATGGCGTGGATAGCACCGTGAAAATCACGATTCAGGCGCCGGTAGACGGGATCGCGATCCTGCGGCCCGCCGGCACCCTGTATGGCCTGGTCGATCCGCGCCAGGGTCTGGCCGAAGGCGATCAGATCGGTCTCGGTCCGTCGCTGCGCCGCCAGCCGCGCAACCGTGCCTTCCACCGCTGCAAAGGCGGCGAAAAAATCCTCCACATCGCCGGCCGTCGGCACCGCCACCTGGCAGCCCACCTGCGGCACGATGTCGACCAGGCCGTCGCTTTGAAGGCGCTTGAGCGCTTCCATTACCGGTACCCGGCTGCACGCAAGCGCCTGCGCCAGTGCCAGCACAGACAGCCGGTCGCCCGCGCCAAGGTCGCCTTCCAGAATGCGCGCCTTCAGATGCTCATAGGCGTGCCCGGCGCGGGGCGCCCTTCCGGCCCGCCGCGTCTGGCTTGAATGGGGAGCTAACATATTAGTATTCTAGCCGAAGGATTGATCGTTTTTCAGCCCGTGCCAGCGCCAGGCTGGCGGCCCTGTGAGGAGAATGCGAAATGACCGACAAGATCAGGCTGGGCGCGTTTTTGCTGCCCAGCGCCGGGGCCACGATTGCGCAGTACGAGCAAGGCTTCGCCGGCCAGAATCCGAACTTCTACCAGAACACGCTGCGCGACTGCGCGCGGCTGATCCGCCAGCTGGACGACATCGGCTTCGACTTCGTGTCTTTCTCCGAGCACCACTTCCACCTGGAGGGGCTGGAGCTGTCGAATAACCCGATCCTGCTGGGCAGCTGGGCAGCCGGGCTAACGCGCAAGCTGCGTATCGGGCAAATGGGCAACGTGCTGCCGGCGCGCAATCCGCTGCTGATGGCCGAAGACCTGGCGATGCTGGATCACTTCTCGGAAGGTCGCATGATGGCCGGCTTTGCGCGCGGTTATCAGGCCCGCCATGTGGCCACCATCGGGCAGAAATACAACGCCTGGTCGACTTCCGCCAACGACCCGAAATACCAGGAACACGACCGCACCAACCGCGAACTGTTCGCCGAGCACTACGACATCATCCGCCGCGCCTGGGGCGAGTCGCTGTTCCGGCACGAGGGCCAGCACTGGCAGTTGCCGCCACCCGGCATTCCCTGGAACCACCCGGCCACGCTGGCCATGGCGCCCGGCATGGTCGGCGCCGACGGCATGCTGGACAAGGTCGGCATCGCGCCGATGACGCTGCAGGACCCGGCCACCATCGAGAGCTACATCCCGTTCACGATGAGCACGGCCACCCTGCAGTGGGCGGCCAAAAACGAGGTCATCCCGATCCTGTTCACGCCCATCGACGAGCTGGTGCGCGGCTGCATCGACGCCTTTCAGGGCGCCGCGCAGGAAGCGGGCCGCAACCTCGAATGGGGCCGCGGCCTGGGCCACTTCCGCGAGATTCTGATCGCCGACACGGACGAAGAGGCGGTCGCCCTGATGGAGAACGGCCTGGGCTACGTGTGGCCGCGCTGGCACCACTGGTTCGGTTTCAACGAGGCGCTGCGCAATCCCGGTGAGCAGGGCGAAATCGCCAACACCGCCGCCACCGTGCGCGAACGTGGCTACTCCCTGTGTGGCTCGGTGGATACCGTCACCCGGCGGCTGGAAAACATGATCAGGACACTGAATACCAACCTGATCGTGCCGTGGATGTCGGTCGGCCCGATGCCGATCGACGCCCTGCTCAAGAGCAACGAATTGCTGGTGGACAAGGTGCTGCCGCGGCTCGGCATCGAGCTGGAACGCTTTCAGCCGACGTTGCGACAGGAGTTCACCGGCCAGCTGTGGCGCGATTCGTCGCGTTGATTAAGCGAGGACATTAGACGATGAGCACTCGAACCGGCGCGCAGTTCCTGGCGGGCCTCAAGGACGACCGCGAGGTCTGGTACGACGGCGAGCGCGTCGGCGACGTGACCAGCTTCGAGCCGTTCGCGGCGTCCGTGCAGTCGCTGGCCATGCTGTACGACATGCAGCACGACCCGCAGCACCGCGACATCCTGAGCGTGGACTGCCCGG
>NZ_JBFIII010000082.1 GCF_041601295.1 Immundisolibacter sp. | reverse complement strand
GGGGCTGGCCCTTAGAGTCGATCCTGCCGCACTCGCAGAGGGACATACTGAATCGTTCAGCGGTTCCTTAATCTATCTGTAAGGTTCCGGAAAATTTTATCGGGTCACTCACCAAGCTACGCATCCGCAGCCTCGAAGACAGCCACCGGCACTGTGCGATTGACGGCAACCGATTGGCGCAATGCTTTGATACGTTCGATCTCGTGCAGGGTTTGTGCGGAGAAGTAAGACTCGCTGCAACTCGGGCACGACCACATGGGAATGGCTTCGATGACCAGCAAGGTAGCGCCTTTGCCGAAGCTCCGCGTGACGTGCTTCAACTGGACGGTGGCACTGCCGCAATAAGCGCAGTGTTCCTCAACAGAGATAGACGGTGACGACAATGAGCTTGCCGGTGATCCCGACTTTGACGACGGTTTCGGCAGCCGTGCCATCGAGCGTGACGCCTGTGACGACGCACTTGACTTCACGGGTTTGGGGGTCACGCTGGCGCGCGGCGATTTGCCCCGTGAGGATGATGTTTTCGAGGTCGAGGATGGAGAGGTGGTCATCTTCAAGCTCTTCGGCGGCGTGGGTGGAAACGACGTAATTCAGCGTGCGTATCAGGTGGCGGAACTGGCTGATTGTTGGTGGGGCCATGAGCATCAGTGTACGAAATCTGGCACCGGAACGTAGGTCTCATGTTCGTTTGGTCCGAGGTTTGATTGTGAGCTTAAATCGGTTTATCGAACCGTCCGTCATGACCCTGCGCCATCCGCAGAATGACCTCCCACGCCGACTTCTCCACCGGCATCACCGACAATCGGTTCCCCCGCCGCACCAGCGGCATTTCGATCAGCGCCGGGTTGTCGCGCAGTTCGGCCAGGGATATGAGACGCGGCAGTTTGCGTACCAGGCGCACGTCGACCATGAACCAGCGCGGCTTGTCGGGGGTGGAGGCCGGATCGAAGTATTTGCTCTCTGGATTCCACGAGCTGTCATCCGGATACGCCTCGCGAACCACTTCCACGATGCCGACGATACCCGGCGGGTCGCAGTTGGAGTGGTAGAAAAAGGCTTGGTCGCCAACCTGCATGGCGCGCATGAAGTTACGCGCCTGGTAGTTGCGCACACCGTCCCAGTGCTCGGTGGCCTTGGGTTTGCCGGCCAGATGGTCGATGCCGAACACGTCCGGTTCGGATTTGAACAGCCAGTAGTTCATGGGGTGCTCGGGGCGGTTTTTTTGCGGCCGATGCGGCTTTCCGTGCCGGCGCGCAGGCGGGCGATGTTGTCGCGGTGGCGCCAGATGAGGATGGCGGCGATCAGCAGCGTGGCCAGTGCCAGCGCCGGTTGGCGCGTCCACAAAAAGGTGTAAACCGGCGTCAAGCCCACGGCGATCAGGGCAGCCAGGGACGAATAACGCGTGACCGCGGCGGTAGCGAGCCAGGTAAGGCAGGTGGCCAGGCCCACCGGCGGGCTCATGGCCAGCACCACGCCAAGGGTGGTGGCAACGCCCTTGCCGCCAGCGAAGCCAAAATAGAGCGGGTACAAATGTCCGAGGAAGGCGGCGAACATGACCGCCGCCAGGCCCCACGGCGGCAGGTGCAGTGCGTGGGCCAGCAGCACCGGCAGCACGCCCTTGAGCAGATCGCCGGACAGGGTAAGGAACGCTGGCCATTTGCCGCCGATGCGCAGCACATTGGTGGCGCCGGGGTTGCGGGAGCCTTCGGCGCGCGGGTCCGGCAGGCGCAGCAGGCGACACACCACAATGGCAGCGGACAGCGAGCCCAGCAGATAGGCAACGACAGTGACAGCCAGGGACAGAATGAACATACGGATGACCGGGATGGAAGGTACACAGATAGTAACGGTGCCGGGCCGTGGATGACTTGCCCGCCCCCGCCGCCGACGCGCTGGCGCTGTCGGCGCAGCTCGAATCGCGCGTTCACGAAGCGCTGGCCGCGACTGGCGGGCAACTGGGTTTCGAAGCCTATATGCAGCGGGCCTTGTACGAGCCGGGCCTGGGCTATTACGTCAACGGGCTGCGCAAGTTCGGGGGCGGTGGCGATTTCGTTACCGCGCCGGAGCGCTCGCCGCTGTTTGCCCGCGCACTGGCGCGGCAGGTGGCACAGGTGCTGACCACTGTGCAGGACGGCGACGTACTGGAATTCGGCCCCGGCAGCGGCGCGCTGGCAGCCGAGTTGCTGGCGGAACTCGATCGGCTCGGCTGCCTGCCGCAGCGCTACCTGATGCTGGAGCTCAGCGCGGACCTTAAGCAGCGCCAGCGCGAGGCCATTGCCCGAGACGTGCCGCATCTGGCCGAGCGGGTGGCGTGGCTGGAACATCTGCCGCAGCAGTTCGAGGGCGTAATGATCGCCAACGAGGTGCTGGATGCGATGCCGGTACGGCGCTTTCGGCGTACAGCCAATGGCCTTGCCGAACTGTATGTGATCAAGGCTGGGACCGACCTGCGCCTGGTGGAGGGCACACCACAGGATGACCGGTTGGCACTGCGCCTGGAGCCGCTGGACCTGCCCGACGGTTACGAATCGGAAGTGAATTTCGCCGCCGAAGCCTGGGTCCGTACTGTATGCGAGCGGCTGCAGCGTGGCCTGTTGTTGCTGATCGACTACGGCTATCCGCGGGCGGAGTACTACCACCCGCAGCGCCACACCGGCACCTTGCAGTGCCATTACCGCCAGCGCACCCATGGCGACGCGCTGCTGTGGCCGGGCCTGCAGGACATCACGGCGCATGTGGATTTCACGGCCATGGCGCAGGCGGCGGTGGCGGCCGGCGCCACGCTGGCCGGCTTTGCCAACCAGGCGCAGTTCCTCATCAATTGCGGCCTGACACAGCTGCTTGAAGCGGTCGATCCGGACGATGCGGGATACCTGGACCTGGCCTTGCAGGCGCGGCAGTTACTGTTGCCGCAGGCCATGGGCGAGGCTTTCAAGGCGCTGGCGCTGACGCGGGCACTGGACGGACGTGACGGTTTGCTCGGCTTCGCCAGCGGCGATCGACGCCACCGCCTGTGAGCTGCCCCCCGGCAACTATTGACGCCGGTCAGGATGACGGCTGTGGTGATGGTCCACTTGAGGCCGGCGGCCGTTAGAATGCATGTCAACTCTGGCCCGATGCGCGCGGGAGTCCGCCAGCCCACGGACGGGTACGGGTGGTGCGTACCGCACCCGATACGCGCGTTTTCGGTCAGACCTCGGGGCTGCCCCTGGCGGTCCCATTCGCCGGCTCTCAGGCCGGCATTGCGCAGGAGCATGGGCATGCGTATCGAACGTCTTTCCCCGGCCAGTTACCGGGAGTTGATCCAGCCCGATCGCGTCCACGGCTCGCTGTATACCGAGCCATACGTGTTCGAGGACGAGCTGGACAAGATTTTTTCCCGAGGCTGGGTATTCGTCGCGCACGACAGCGAGCTGCCGAATCCGGGCGACTACATCACCCGCACCGTCGGTCGCCAGCATTACCTGGTCACGCGCGCGTCGGACGGCGCCGTCAACGTATTCATCAACCGCTGCCAGCACCGCGGCAACCTGCTGTGCAACAAGCCCGCCGGAAATGCCAGGAACTTCACCTGCCCCTATCACGGCTGGACCTTCAGCTTGAATGGCGAGCTGCAGGACGTACCGCACGCCGGCGGTTTCCAGAAGGACTGGGGGCACCATGGCCTGGAAGTGCCGCGCAGCGGCCATTACCGCGGTTTCGTGTTTGCCAGTGCCGCGCACGACGGAATTTCGCTGGACGACTATCTTGGCCGGGCCAAGGAGCTGATCGACCGCGCCTGCGACCTGTCGCCGGACGGCAAACTGCGCCTGACCGCCGGCTGGGTGCGTCACCAGTATGATGCCAACTGGAAGATGCTGCCCGAGAACGACACCGATGGGTACCACGTCGGTTTCACGCACCAGTCGTTCACGCGCGCCATCCGCTCGCAGTACGACAGCTTCGTGTCGGACGAAAAGCAGATCAAGGGCGTAATTCGCGACTGGGGCAACGGCCACACCGAAATCGATTTTGCCGGCGGCTACACCCAGCCACTGGAGTGGCTGGGCACCGGTCCGGACAAAGTCCCGGACTACGTGGCCGCGATGGAAAAATCCTACGGCAAGGAGCGGGCCACCGAGTTGATGCGCCTGGGTCCGCCGCACGCCTGCATCTGGCCGAACCTGTTCCTGGCCGAGATGAACATCGTCATTTTTCAGCCGCTCAAGGTCAACCAGAGCGTGCAGTGGCACACGCCGATGCTGCTGGAAGGCGCGCCGGGCCTGGATTTTCGCCTGCTGCGGCAAAGCGAGGGCGCGCTCGGGCCGGCCTCGTTCCTGGTGGCGGACGATGCGTCAATTGCCGAGCGCGCCCAGCAAGCACTGGAAGCCGGCGATCCGTGGTGCGACCTGAGCCGCGGGCTGGGGCGCGAAGAAACCGACGCCCGCGGCGTGCGCACCTCGCACATGACCGACGAGACCTCGAACCGTGGCTTCTGGCAGCACTACCTGCACGTCATGGTCGGATAAAGGGGCACCCATGAGCACAACAACGCTTGAACAACCCGCGCTCGGCGAGGCCGAACTGCGCGAGGTCACCGGCTTTGTCTATCGCGAGGCGCGCCTGGCCGATGAGTCGCGCTATGCCGACTGGGAAGCCCTGTGGGCCGATGATGCGGTGTACTGGGTGCCGCGCGCCGAGGGCCATGATCCGAACACGCACGTGTCGCATATCTATGACAACCGAACTCGTATCGCCACCCGCGTGCGCCAGCTCCTGACCGGCTACCGCTACAGCCAGGAGCCGGCCTCACCCATGCGGCGACTGCTTTCCAACGTCGAGATCACCCGTACCGACGACGGCTACGAAGTCGGTTCGAACTTTATGCTGATAGAAACCGTGGTCCAGTCCACGCACCAGATGCGTATCTGGGCCGGGCGCACCACGCACCGGCTACGGCGCGAGGACGGCGGCCTGAAAATGGCCTTCAAGAAGGTTGTGCTGGTCAACGGCGACGAGGCCATCCCAAACCTGGCGTTTTTGATCTGACAGTCCTTGACTGGCCGGTAGCAGCGCGCGGCAAGAAGCGCCCGCCACACGCGCTACAGGCCCTGCGCACCGAGAAGAAGCCGGAACCGCATGGTCCGGCTTTGAGGGTTTGAACAGTCCGTCCCGGACTGTTCCGGCCCCTCCCCCACAACACGAGGAGAAACCCCATGGCCAGTAAAAAACCGCTGGCGGCGATCCGTGGCTTTGCCATGTCGGATTTGAGCCGTCAGTACATCGGACCGACCTGGCAGCTTGCCGTCGCTGCCATTCACCGTGCGATTGCCGACGCGGGTCTGAAAAAATCCGACATCGACGGCCTGCTCATCAACAAGAGTCCGGTGGCGACCTTGATGGACCTGCCGATGGACCTGCTGGATTACGCCGGCCTCAAGGACCTCACCTTGTGTGGAGTGGTGGAAGCCGAGGGCTCATCTGGGGTGCAGATGGTGCAGCAGGCGGCGCTGGCCGTGCAGGCCGGCATGGCCAAGGCGGTGGTGTGTGTGTTCTCGGACGCGCCGATCGTGCCCGGCGTCAGCACCCAGCAGGCGTTTGGCATGCCACTGCCACTGATGGGCAAGCTCGGCAGCGAGGCGCCGACCGGCTTATTTGGCCCCGTCGCGGCCTACGCCTTGGCGGCCCGTCGCTATATGCACAAGAACAAACTGACCGAGGACCACCTGGGTGCGGTGGCGGTCGCCTGCCGGCAGTGGGCGCTCAAAAACCCACTGGCGATGATGAAAAAACCGCTCACCATGGAAGACCATCACAACTCGCCCTATGTGGTGGATCCGTTTCACCTGTTCGATTGCTCGTTTCCGGTCAACGGCGCGGTAGCGGTGGTGGTTACCAGCGCAGCCAGCGCTGCCGACGGTCCGCAGCCGGCGGTGTATGTGCATGGCATGGGCCAGGGCCATCGCGGCGTGACCAATCGGCGCGGCTTCGAGAACGAAATCGAAATCGGCGCCAGGCTGGCCGGTGAAGGCGCCTATGCCATGGCCGGTGTCGGGCCCAAGGATATCGACTGCGCGCAGGTCTATGACGCATTCACCTACTGCATCCTGTTGCAGCTGGAGCAGTACGGTTTTGTCGCGCCCGGCGGTGCCGGCGAGTTCGTGCTGGCCGGCCAGACGGCACCCGGCGGCAGCTTTCCGGTCAATACCGGGGGCGGCCAGTTGTCCGGCTACTACCTGCAGGGCGGCACGCCGCTGTCGGAGGGCGTGATGCAGACCCGTGGCACGGCCGGAGAGCGCCAGGTCAAGCACGATCTGGTACTGACCGCCGCCTACGGCGGACGCATGATGTATCACGCCTGCATGATCACCAGCCCCCACGCCAGCCTGTAAGGAGCCCGCCATGTACGACATCACGCGCATCCAGGGCTGGCCGATGCCGGTCCTGAACGAACTGAACCGTCCACATTTCGACGCCATGGCCGAGGGCAAGGTGCTGGTGCAGCACTGCCCGGACTGCGCGACCTGGTTGGCGCCGGGGGCCTTCCTGTGCGAGAACTGCGGCTCGACCGGGGTCCAATGGCGACAGGCCAGTGGCCGCGGCGAGATTTACAGCTATGTGGTCATGCATCGCACCTTCGACCCGGCCTTCGAGGCCATGGTCCCGTATAACGTGTGCCTGATCGAACTCGAAGAAGGCCCACGCCTGCTGGCCAATGTGGTCGGGGTTGCCAATGCCGACCTGACCATTGGCAGCCCGGTGCAGGCCACCTTCGAGTCCGTCGGCGAGGGCTTGCCGCTGCTGAAGTTCAAGCCCGCCTGATCGCGTTCTGACCCCACCAGATCCGCAACAAGGAGACGGCGGCCATGCTGCCACGTGACTACATTGCCCGCTGCGCGGCGCACTACCCGGACAAAATCGCCTATCACGACGGCGACCGGGCACTGAGCTGGCAGCAGATTCACACCCGCTCGGACCGCCTGGCCACCGCTGTGCAGAACCTGGGACTGAAGCAGGGCGATGTGGCGGCCATCCTGAGCCACGAGCACCTGGAGGTCTACGAGCACCTGTACGCGTGCTACAAGACCGGCCTGCTGCGCTGCGGCATCAACTGGCGCTATGCGCCGCGCGAGATGATGCATGTCATTCGCGACAGCAATGCGCGGGTGATCCTGGTACAGGCCAACTGCGTGCCGCTGCTGGCCGACATCCTGGCCGACATCCGCGCCGACGGCAGAATTCTGATCGGCTACGGCGGCGAGCATGGGCTGGAATACGACTACGAGACGCTGATCAACGCGGCGACTGGCGCGCCGCAACCAACTGACCTGGCCGACGATGACCTGATTGCGCTCAGCTACACGTCGGGCACGACGGGGCTGCCCAAGGGCGTGATGCTGACTCAGGGCGCGATGCGCGATTCCATGGTGTACACGGTACTGGCCATCGGCCTGCGGTATGAGGACGTGTGGTTTCCACCCACGGCGTCCGGCTGGATCACCTTCGTGCTCGGCTCGATGAACCTCATGAACGGCATGACCGTGGTGCTGCCCAGCGGCGACTTCGAGACGGTGCGGTTCCTGGAGTTTGTGGGCCGCTATCGGGTGACCTCCACCATCATCGTGCCGCTGATGATGCAGCGCCTGCTGGACGAGTTCGACCGCGGCGATTACGACCTGTCCTCGCTGCGACTGGTCACCTATGGTTCCTCGCCGGCGCGCCCGGCGCTGATCCGCCGCACGCTCGAAACGTTCGGCTGCGAGATGATGCAGTTATATGGCATCACCGAGACCACTGGCGGCTGGGTGAGCTTCCTGCACCACGACGATCACCTGCGCGGCCTGGCCGACCGTCCCGACTTGCTCACCTCCTGCGGCCGCGGTGGCGTGCATATGGAACTGTCCATTCGCGACGACCGTGGCCAGCCGTTGCCGGCGGGCGAGGTCGGCGAGGTGTGGATACGGTCCAGCACCAACATGCGCGGCTACCTGAACCTGCCCGAGTTGACCGCGCAGGCGCTGGTGGATGGCTGGCTCAAGACGCACGATCTGGGTCGGCTGGATGCCCAGGGTTACCTGTACCTGACCGACCGCAAGAATTTTCTGATCATCTCGGGTGCCGCCAACATCTACCCAAGCGTGGTGGAAACCGCGTTGGCCGAGCACCCGGCGGTGCGCGAAGTGGCGGTGGTCGGCGCTGCGCACCCGGAGTGGGGCGAGGCGGTGGTGGCCACCGTCAGCCTGAAGCAAGGCGCCAACGCCAGCGCCGCTGAATTATTGGAGTTCTGCCGGCCACGGCTGGCCAAGTACGAACTGCCCAAGCACATCGAAGTCGTCGAGGACTTGCCCAAGGGCCTGACCGGAAAGGTACTCAAAAAGGACATCCAGGGCTGGTACAAGACCGATCCGCGGCGCCTGCCCTGGGACCCACCGCAGGATTAGCCACCACCGTCGTCGACGCCGCCGAGACCAGTGTCATGGCCAGCGGCAAACGGCAAACGGTCAGGCGACCGCTGGCGTGCCCGCGCGGGCCAGCACAGTACGCCAACTCGGACGTTCTGCCAGCCGTGCCACGTAATCGGTCAGCTGCGGTGGCAATTCGAGCTTCATCTCATTGATCGCATACCACATGTGCGGCAGCATCACGATGTCCGCTACTCCGAACTGCCCGCACAGATAGGCCTGTGAGCCAAGCGCATCGCCCACCAGGCGCAAGCCCGCGATCAAGTCCTGCTTGGCGCGCGTCAGGGCATCCGCGTCCGCCGTTTGCCCAGGGCGCAGCATCACGGTCTGCTCCCGCAGGCGACGGATGCACGGCATGATGGTCACCGGTTGCCAGACCAGCCAGCGCACGGTGCTGGCGCGCTGCGCCGGGTCGCTGGCGAACAGCCGCGCTTCGGGACAGACCTCCGCCAGGTAATACACGATGGCCGATGACTCCCACAGCACCATGGGTCCGTCCACCAGCGTGGGCACCAGCGCGTTCGGGTTCAGGCGCCGATATTCAGGCGTGTGCTGCGCGCCGTGCAGAATATCCACCTGATGCAGCGTGTAATCGGCGCCGACCTCCTCCAACGCCATCAAGGCCTTGCGACTGTTGCCGGACATGGGATGCCAGTGGAGTTCCATACTTCGGTCTCCGTTCGTGAGTGTCGATCAGGCTCGGCACGTTAACGGGTCAGACCCGGCGGCGGCAACCGGCAGTGGACCAAGCGATCGGTAACTGGCTTACTATGGCCCACTCGCAGGTGGCGGGTGCGCACTGCATGCTGGCGACCCGGTAATGACGAACCAGGCGGTTCAGGAGACAACGACCCATGACCAAGCCGGAAGAACGATTTCATACCAAGATCACGACGCAGATGCCCGACATGGGTACCGCTCCGTTGCCGATCGAGCCGTACATCTCGGCTGAGTTTTTCGAAAAGGAGCGGGAGAAGATCTTTCGCCGGGCCTGGCTGGAAGTGGCACGCGGGGAGGAACTGCCGAACCCGGGCGACTATGTCGTTCGCGAGATCGAGGTGCTCAAGACCGCGGTGCTGCTGGTGCGCGGCGATGATGGCGTGGTGCGCGGGTTCCACAACGTATGCACGCATCGCGGCATGGCGGTCGCCATCTGCGACAAGGGCCATGCGAAGGGCTTTATCTGCAATTTCCACGGCTGGACCTATGACCTCGAAGGCCGCCTCAAGGGCATGCCCGGCGAGGAATACTTCCCCAACCTGGACCGCGCCGACTACGGTTTGCGGCCGCTGGCCACGGACACCTGGAACGGGTTCGTATTCGTGCACTGGGAACCAGAACCAAAGATGGGGCTGCGCGAGTTCCTGGGCGACATGGCCACGCAGCTGGACGAGTATCCGTTCGCCCGCTTCAACCACATCGCCCGCTACAGCGCACGGGTCAAGGCCAACTGGAAGACTTTCATCGACGCCTTCCACGAGGCATATCACGTGATGATGGTGCACCGGCACACGGTGCCGGACGCCTGCGCCGGCCAGGAAAATCCCTACGGCCTGCTCAGTTCCGCCCGCATTTACGGCCCGCATCATTCGGGTTCCGTATGGGTGAACCCGGCCCACACGCCCACGCCGTCGGAAACACTGGCCTGGAAGTACGGCATGAGCTTCGCACCCGGCGACATGGTGGACCTGCCCGGCCTGAACCCGGACAACAGCCCCAACTGGTGGTTCGACATCAACGTGTTCTTTCCGAACTTCTTTATCGACGTCGGACCCGGCTGGTATTTCACCTACAACTTCTGGCCGGTATCGGTGGACGAGTCCACCTGGGAGATGAATATCTACCAGCTCGACGCCGAAAGCGCCGGCCAGAAATTCGCCCAGGAGCACACCAAGGTGCTGCTGCGCGACATCCTGTATGAGGATCTGAGCACGCTTGAGTTCGCGCAGAAGGCGATGGGCTCGGGCGTGCTCAAGCACCTGCCGCTCAGCGAGATGGAAATCGCCGTCCGGCACCAGCTGCACACCGTTCAGGAATGGGTGAACCGGCCATGAGCGACACCTCGTTCGCCTTGCCCGAGGGCTATCGGGACCTGGCCTGGTTGGGGGATTGGGCGTTGCCGACCGAGCGTGGGCGCCACGGCAAACGGATCGCCACTCCATTACCCGAGATCCAGCGCGTGTATGACGCCCTGCTGCCGCGTATCGAGCCCATGATCGCGTATCTGGACCAGTTTCCGATCAACGATCTGCCGCCCGCCGAGGCCAACCTCATGCTGCTGGCACTGGTATTCGTGGAGGTGTCCCCATCGGTGGAACTGCTGCACTCGCCGACCGTACCGGATGGCTTCGAGCCGAGCCGGTTCGAGGTACATTTCTAAACAAGCCTGCCGCCCCCCGACGTGGGCACCCTTTCCTTGAAACCCGATCCAAAGCGGAGCTTTACCAAATGACCATCGAAATCGACGTCAAGAAGACAGCCGTGCTGTCCATGGACTTCCAGAACGACATCATCCATCCCGACGCCGCGCTGGCGCAGGCCGCCGGCTTCGCCAAGATGGTGCAGGAGACCGGCATTTTGCCGCGCAGCGCCAAGCTGCTGGACGCCGCGCGCCAGGCCGGGATGAAAGTGATCCACATCATCGTGGAGTTCGGGCCGGATGCTGCCCCAATGCCCAGCCGCGGTGCTTTTTTCCGAATGCTCGGTGCTGGCGGCCCAACCCTGCAGCCGGGTACCTGGGGGGCAAAGATTCATGAAGAAGTGGCGCCCAAGCCGGGTGACGAGATCGTCAAAAAGTCCATGATCAGTGCCTTCGTTGGCTCCAATCTGGACGAAATCCTCAAGAAACATGGCATCACCGACATCGCCATGATCGGCGTGGCCACCACCTTCGTGGTGGAAGGCACCACCTGGAGCGCGGTGGACAAAGGCTATAACTGCATCGTCATCGAGGACTGCGTGTGCGCCGGTAGCAAGGAAGCGCACGACGCCGCCATCCAGACTTCCCTGACCTACCTGACGGATCTGTGCAAGGCTGACGAGTTCATCGCTGCCATCCAGAAATAAGACCCAACGACCCAATCAAAAAAACCCGTCGACGCACCCGCGTCGATGGGGTTTTCTTTGGCCCAAGCACGCCTACCTGCCGGCCTTCGCCGCCTGAAACAATTTCCGGAAACGGGCCACAGACATCGGCTGTGTCGTGCGCAGCTGTGGCGCGAACAAGGCCACGCGCAGTTCCTCCAGCAGCCAGCGCAACTCGACCCAGGCCGGCTCCGCGACATGAGCCACATACTCCTGCCAGAACACCTCCCACAGCGGCTGTAGCGCCTGTCGACCACCACGGTCGGCGCCCGGGTTGCGGCGTGCCCGATCCAGGCGCAGCGTGGCGGCCTCCAGAAAACGGGGCAATTCGACCAGCCACGACGGCGGGGTTTCGACGATGAAGCCGGCGTAGATCAAATGCCCCAGCTGGTCACGCAGGTCGGCCGCCAGCTCAAGCAGCGGCAGCGTAGTGGCGTGACCAAGCTCACGCTCCGTGTCACGCCAGGTACGCAGTGCTTCGCTCACGGCGCGCGCGAGCGTACCGTCGGTCGGTATCAGACGCGCATGCAAGCGTTCAGCCAAGCTTGTGAATTCTCCGCTATCGCGCGGTGTACCCAAGTCGTCCCAAACGCTATCGATAATTGCCCGGTGCAGATCGTGCAGCAGCTCGGCCGGGCTGCCGAGACGCCGATAAAGCGCCGCGGCCGCAGCGAGCGTATCCGGTGTCGGCAGTTCACGCGCCAGGGTGCGTACCAGCAAGGCCCGCACGCCGCCGCGGTGTGCTGCGCTGGCGGTGGCCTGGTCGTCGAACAGTCGCAGCGCGCAGCTATCGCCTGCATCGACCAGCGCTGGCCAGCGCAACAATTCGACGCCACCCGGGCCCGGCAGGGTCACCTGCCGCGGCAACGCGCCAAAGTCCCAGGCGATGATGCCCTCGCGTTCCAGCGCATGGCGAGGGATGGCTAGTACGGTCGGCTCGGGCCCGCCTGCAAACTGTCCCCGCAGCTGCGGCAGATCGCGTCCCGCGGCCAGTGACGCGCCGTGCTCGTCCAGAATTTCGAAACGCAGGCACAGATACGGTTCAATCCGCTCGGACGAGAATGCGTCGCCCGGGCATGGCCGGCCAGTAAGGTCGGACAGTGCTTCCGCAAGGGCCGGTAGCAACGGACCAACGCCGGGATTCAAGCGCAAAAGCGCCTTTGCGGCGAAGTCCGGCGCGGGCACGAACTGGCGACGCAGCGGCCCCGGCAGGCTGCGAATCAGGGCCGTACATTTCTCGGGTAGCCAGCCTGGGATCAACCAATCAAATACGTCGCCGTCAATCCGGGACAGCATCGCGCGCGGCAGGCGTACGGTAATGCCGTCGTCGTCCTGGCCAGGCTCAAAGCGGTAGCGCAGCGGCAGCAACGCGCCGCCGGCGGCAAGCTGGTCCGGATAGACCTCCGGCGTGATTGCTTCGGTACGGTCCTGTGCCAGAAGCAGTTGATCAGCACGCAGACACAGCACATCCGGCACTTGCTTGCGTAGCCAGTGCTCAAAGCGATGTCCATCCCAGACATTGGCCGGCAAGCGCTCGTCGTACAGCGCAAACTGCGCCTCGTCGTCGACCAGCAAAGGCCGGCGGACCTTGGCCTGCAATGTTTCGAGCGCCTCCAGCAGCAGTCGGTTGGCCTCCAGCGCGGGACAATCGGCACCCGGCGCGCCGTCCATCATGACCTCGCGGATGAAGATGGCACGCGCATGCGCCGGATCGATTGGGCCGTAGGCAACGCGGCGGCGGCTGACCAGCGTCAACCCGAACAGGGTCACGCGCTCGAAGGCCACCGGGCGTCGGCTGGCCGGGTCCCATTGCGGCTCGCTGTACTCGCGGCGCACAAGGTGCGAGGCAGCGGCCTCGATCCAACGCACCTCAATGCGCGCCACGGTGCGTGCGTAGAGCCGGCCGGTATCGATCAGTTCCGCCGCCATCAACCAGCGCGGCGGCTTTCTGGACAGCACTGAGCCGGGGAAGATCCGCAATGTAGTGCCGTGCGTACCGGCCAGCTCACGGCCAGATTTGACCCGCCCCCCGCGACTGGTTGGGTCCAGACGGTGCGCGATGCGCCCGAGCAGGCCGGCCAGCAGCGCGCGGTGGATTGTGCCGTAGTCGGCATCCAGCTTGGATGCGCGCAGGCCCATGCCATTGGCCAGCGCGGTGAGCTGGCCGGTCACATCGCGCCACTCGCGCAGCCGCAGGTAGGACAGGAAGTGCTCGCGGCACCAGGCGCGCAGTTTGGACTGCGAGCGGTGCCGAGCCTCCTGCTCGAAGGCCCGATAAATGGAAAGCAGAGTCAGAAAATCCGAACCCGCATCGGCGAACTGACGGTGCACCTGGTCGGCGTGTTGGCGGGCATCGAGCGGCCGTTCGCGCGGGTCCGGCAGGGTCAGTACCGCGGTGATGATCAGCACTTCGCGCAGCGCCCCGGTCTTTCCGGCCTCGATCAGCATGCGCCCGAGCGAGGGGTCGAGCGGAAAGCGCGCCAGCTGGCGGCCGATACCGGTCAGCGCGCCGCCACTGTCAACTGCGCCCAGC
>NZ_JBFIII010000081.1 GCF_041601295.1 Immundisolibacter sp. | reverse complement strand
GCGGTGATGATCAGCACTTCGCGCAGCGCCCCGGTCTTTCCGGCCTCGATCAGCATGCGCCCGAGCGAGGGGTCGAGCGGAAAGCGCGCCAGCTGGCGGCCGATACCGGTCAGCGCGCCGCCACTGTCAACTGCGCCCAGCTCGAACAAAACTTGCTGCGCGGCGTGCAGGTGGCGACGCTGCGGCGGGTCCATGAACGGAAAGTCCGCGGCATCTCCCAGTCGCAGGGCCTGCATGCGAAGTACGACGCTCGCCAGGCTGGCGCGATGAATCTCGGGATCGGTATAGGAGGTGCGGTTCGCGTAGTCGTCATCGGCGTACAGGCGGATACACACGCCGGGTCCAAGCCGACCGCAGCGCCCGGCGCGCTGGGTGGCGGCGGCGCGCGAGATCTTCTCGATGCCAAGGTGCTGCACGCGGCTGCGGGCCCCATAGCGGCTGACACGCGCAAGCCCACTGTCCACTACGTAGCGAATGCCGGGTACCGTCAGTGAGGTCTCCGCCACATTGGTGGCCAGCACGATCCTGCGGCGTGTCGAGGGCGCGAACACCCGATCCTGTTCGGCACGCGACAGGCGTGCATAAAGCGGCAGCAGTTCCAGCCCGGCCATGCCGTGCAGGCGCAGAGCCTCGGCCGCGTCGCGGATTTGCCGCTCGCCGGGCAGAAAGACCAGCACGTCTCCCGGAGCCTCACTTTGCAGCTCCCCAACCGCCGCCACGATGCCCTCGGCCAGGGTCAGATCCGCCTGATCCGGATCCAGCGTGACCAGCGGTCGGTAGCGCAGCTCCACCGGATGCCCACGGCCGGAGACTTCAATCACGGGCGCCCCGCCGAAGTGGTCCGCAAAGCGCTGCGGTTCGATGGTGGCGGAGGTGATGATCAGACGCAGGTCCGGCCGGCGCGGCAGCAGGCGGTGCAGGTAGCCGAGCAGAAAATCGATGTTGAGACTGCGTTCGTGCGCCTCGTCGATGATCAAGGTGTCGTAGGCAAGCAAGTCAGGGTCTGACTGCGTATGCGCCAACAACAAACCGTCGGTCATCACCTGAATGGCGGCGCTGTGCGCAACCGTGTCGTCGAAACGCACGCTGTAGCCGACCACCTTGGGCGCCGCGAGTTCAGCCGCCAACCGGGCCGCCACCGCTCGCGCGGCGATGCGCCGTGGCTGGGTGTGACCGATGCGGCCATGCAGGCCGCGTCCCAGATGCAGGCACAGCTTGGCAAGCTGAGTCGTCTTGCCAGAGCCGGTCTCGCCGCACACAACCACCACCGGGTGCTGCTGCAACGCGGTGGTAATCGCCGGCAGGTGCGCCGTGATGGGCAAGTCTTGCGGAAACTGAACCGCCGACGGGCGCGCCGCGCGGCGCGCCCCAACAGCCGCCTGTGAACGGACAAGCCGTTCGTTGATGGAGTCGAGCAGCCGATCCACCGGGCGGCCGGCGAGCTGGCGTTGCTGCAGGCTCGACAACCGCTGCCGCAGCGTCGGCCGGTCGACCAGCAAGGCGTCTTCAATGCGCGCCGCGAGCGCCCGTTCGATGCCGAACTGATCGCCACTGGGCTCGGGACTTAGGGGCGATGGAATACTCAAGGGTGTACAGCGTGGCCGTTTCGGCAGCGTACCATAGCGCCCCTGCCCGCCCCCTTAGCCACGCATGAATACGACCCGCCTGTTTGCCCGATATGTCTTGCTTGTCAGTCTGTGCGCGGGCCCGGCCAACGCCGCCCCTGCCAGTTTCGAGGAGGCCGAGGCAGCGTCGTTGAAGGGCGATTTTGCCACCGCTGTCGAGAGCCATACCGTGCTCGCCAACCAGGGCGATAGCCGGTCCCAATACGCGTTGGGACTGCTGTATACGCAAAGCCCGGGCGTGGCGCGGGATGACGCAGCCGGCGCCCGCTGGTTTGCCGCGGCGGCCCGCCAGGGTCATGCGCAGGCCGCCTATAACCTTGGCGTACTTACAGTCAACGGTCGCGGCGTTACACGCGACTACGGCGCGGCGCGGATTTTGTTCGAGCAGGCGGCAGAAACTGTCCCGGCCGGCGCCTATAACCTCGGGGTGTTATACGACCAGGGCTTGGGAGTTGCCACGGACCCAGCGGTTGCCCTCGATTGGTACCGCAAAGCGGCCAACGCAGGCCATGCGGGTGCCCAGTACACGCTCGGGCAGGCCTATTACGAGGGTATCGGCGTGGCCGCCGATAATACGCAAGCACAGCGCTGGTTTGCCTCGGCAGCCGCCCAGGGCCATCGCGAGGCGCAGTACAACCTTGGCGTCATGGCCTACCTGGTGGCAGGCGCCGCCGCCGATTTCAAAGTGGCTGCCCACTGGTATCGCAAAGCCGCTGAGCAAGGCGACGTCTTGGCCGCCTTCAACCTGGGTCGGATGTATCACCAGGGCGAAGGCGTGGAGCGCGACGACCAACAGTCCGTGCATTGGTATCGACAGGCGGCCATCAAGGGCGATGCCTTTGCCCTGAACAACCTCGGCTTCATGGTCTACAACGGCCTTGGCGCGCCGGTCGACAAGGTGCGCGCTTTTGCCCTCTTCTCGCTTGCCGCCGCCCGAAACAACGCCAATGCCCGGCAGGCGCTCGACCTGCTACGTCCTCAGCTGGGCAATGAAGAAATTGTCCGCGCCGAGGCCTTGATGCGTGACTGGGATGCAACCCTGAAGGCCGGCCGCGCACCGCCGCTTTGATAACGGGAATTGCGCGGCCGCGTCATGCCGACTGAGTGAGACCCTGGTCCGTACCGGCACTCTGGCATCAAGCCGCCTTGCATTCAGCCTGCATGCAGCGATCACGACCGCTGGTCTTGGCGGCATACAGCGCCGCATCGGTGCGCTCGAACACCGTCTCCAGATTATCGTCGCCACTGAACGTGCTGACACCGCAGGAAATCGTCACCGCCACCCGCTCGCCACGGCTGCGAAATGGCGCGGCCTTGATGGTGCGCCGCAGTTTTTCGGCAATATGCAGGGCAGCGTCGCCGTTGGCGCCATTCAGCAGCACCACGAATTCCTCGCCACCGTAGCGGGCTACGAAGTCTGATGAGCGCAGCTGCTCCTGCAGCAGGCGCACAACTTCCTTGAGCACCTTGTCGCCCGCTGCGTGGCCAAAGGTGTCGTTAATGCGTTTGAAGTGGTCAATGTCGCACACGATCATCGACAGGGCACTGCCGTCACTGGCCCAGCGGGCCACTTCCAGCGCCGCGCGGCGATCGTAGGCCAAACGGTTGAAGGCCCCCGTCAGCGGGTCACGCAGCGCCTCCTCGGTTGTGACGTCAAGCCGGCTGCGCAGGGTCACGGTCTCCGAATTCAGATGTGCCACCTGCTCACTGAGCTGACTCAGGTGCTGTTCAAGACGGCGCTGGCGCGAAGCACCGGCGTTGTCTTGCTGGCTCAGGTGCTCCTGCAGGTGGTCCAGGTGGTCGCCTATGAAGTCCTTGAGCTGGTCCACGTCGTCCAGATCCGTCGACGCGGTGCGCAGTTTCAGGAACTGTGCCTCGGTCACCTGACTTGCCTCAAGCGCCTGCGCGCCGCCTTCCCGAGTCAGGGCGCTGGCCTCGTTGAGGGCGGTTTCCAGTTGCAGCAATCGGCCGACCGTCTGTTTCAGAAAATCCTGAAGTTCAGCCTGGCGCCGCTCGGTGTGACCGCGCGCCTCAACGACTACGTGTACCAGTTGTTCTGCCAGGCGACGACGACCAGCCTCATCGGCCGGCGTACCGAGCGCACGCTCCAGATCAGCGGTGAGTGGTTCGAGCGCCGGCGGTACCACCAGGTGCTTGAGCACATCCCGTATAAGCCGACCCTCAGCGGTATCGATAGCCGCCTGAGTCTGACCGTGCGGCTTCTTGCCGGGCGCAGAAGCGTTCTTGGCCGATTGCGTGACCTTCTCCAGGGCCGCCTGAAGGCCAGTGCCGACTTTATCGCTCAAGGCGATTTGCCGCAGCGCGTCCAGCGGCTCCCGCAGGCCAGGATTGCTGCCGCTGGCCAGCAAGCACAACTGCGGCACGGCTTGCCGCAATAAAGTTTCAATCGTGTTACCCGTGGTTGCTGTCATTACCTGTCGCCCTGCTGATGCCGTGAACCAATCCCATCCGGCCCCTGTATCGCCAGAACAGGGCCGAACTTTAGTCCGACTGGACGGCGAGTTGAGGGTAGTGCGCAAGAAGGCATCCACGGTGCGCCAGCACCCGCCGCAGAACATTTTGAAATCGCACGGTCAGCGCGGAGCGATCATCTTCCAGATCAACCTACAGCCAGTACCTGACGCACTGTCACCTCGGCGGGCAGTAGGGGCGCCAGATCCACCCGTAAAAACGTGCCCCCCTCACCGAGCACCGGATGTGGAGCTCCGCAATACCAGGCGGGAGTGGTGCCGGCCGACACGTCCCGCGCACAGTGGATGTGGCCCAGCGCCAGATAGTCAAAATCGGCGCTTTCGATCTCGTGCGCGTGAATGGGCGACGAATTCCTCGCTTCGCCCGACGCCGGGACATGGATGCCGTGCGCCAGGCCCAGGTACCACAGGTTCGGATCAGGGCGCCCCGGTGGGTCGGCCAACGGCCGGTGACCGGGATGGTGATCGACCATGCCGCGGCCCCACACGACCACGCCAAGTTCCCGCAGGGTCACCACCTGCCCGGCCGGATCCAGCAACAGGTGCAGGCCGGCGGCCGCGAAATCGTGGCGGTGGTAGACCGCGTTCTCAGCCAGACAATCATGATTGCCGGGGATCATGACAACCGGAAATGGCAGCGCCGCCAGGCGCTCGCACGCCCACTCGACCGTGGCGATACTGGCCCTGTTGTGGTCAAACAGGTCGCCCGCCAGCAGCATCAGGTCCGGCTGCTCGCTGCAAATGGCGTCCAGCAGGTGGTCGAAAACAGCCCGATCGCGATCGCGACGGTCACGGTTCCAGTCGCCACCGTAATAATCGCTATCGAGGTGAATGTCCGAGCAGTGAGCCAGACGCAGAGCACGGTGCATGGCAGGTAAAACGCAGCTGTGGGGCTCTTTAAGATACCACCGGCGACTAGACTGGCCGATCCGCCCCCAGGGAAATGCGGTGCATCACACGCTTATGGCCGTGGTAGTCGTTGATCGGGTTGTGCTGGCTGCAGCGGTTGTCCCACAGCGCCAGCGTGCCCGGCTGCCAGCGCAAGCGGCAGGTGAATTCCGGCCGGCACAGGTGGGCGAACAGGTAGTGCAACAGCGGCGTGCTTTCGCCTTCGGTCATGTTCTCGAAGCACACGGTATGGCCGCCGTTGACGTACAGCAGCTTGCGGCCGGTTTCCGGATGCGTGCGCACCACAGGATGCACCGCGTTGAGCACCGCGTCGGCGGCAAGCTTGGCGCCGCCTTCGGCCAGGCGATCCTCGCGCGTTTTGGTAACGTCCGCCTTGGCCGAGCTGTTGACGGCATGCAGACCATCCAGGATGCGCCGCAGGCCATCCGACAGGGACTCGTAAGCCAGATACATATTGGCGAACAGCGTGTCGCCGCCGACTGGCGGCACCTCCCTCGCAAGCAGCATGGCGCCGATCGGCGGGGTTTCCAGATACGCCGTATCGGAATGCCACAGTCCGCCAAAATTGACCCGTTCCTGCGGCAGCTTGATCACCGGCACGATCAGCGGGTAGCCATCCAGGCCCTTGAGCATCGGGTACTCGACCGGCTCTGCGATGCGTCGGGCGAACGCCAGATATTGATCTGACGTCAGCGGCTGATCGCGAAAGAACAGCACCAGATACTGCAACCAGGCGTGGCGGATTTCGGCGATCACGGCGTCGCTGACTCTCTGGCGCAGATCAACGCCAGCGATCTCCGCGCCGAGCGCACCCGCGACCGGGGCCACGCCGATGTGCCGGTATTCCATCTCCCCCTCCACTCGGGCGTGCCACCACGCCGAGCTTGGCTTGGCCGCGCCTAAATAAAGATACGGTGACGGCGACCCGCCACCGTACCGCCCGTCTTACTCTGTGGCTTCGTCGGCTCTCTCCTTGGCGTCCTGCATCGCGTCTTTCGCGCCTTCGATAGCCTCGTCCACGTTCTCGCCCATTTGCTCCACCGGACCCTGCTGGCCGGCGTCATCGACGGCATCCTTGACATTCTCGACTGCCTGGTCGAGTTTCTCACCGGCCTGCTCCGCCGGCCCCTTCTCGCTACATCCGGCCAGCGCAAAAAAAGCCAGCGCGGACAGAATGATCAACGGCTTGTTACTCATGCGAACCCTCCTCAAGGTAAAGAAAACACCCGGCGGCACCCCCGGATAACACCGCTCTCCCCTGCGTGGCAGGCGTTTCAGCTTAACAGGCCAGTCCAGCCGTGGGCGGCGTCGATCACGCCCCGGCTTGGGTCTGGAAGACCAGCCCGTCGCCGGAGACATCGACCGCTATGGCATCACCATCCGCCAGCTTGCCGGCCAGGATGTCCCGCGCCAATGCGTTTTCCACGTGCTGCTGGATGGCGCGCTTCAGGGGCCTGGCCCCATACACAGGGTCGAAACCGACCCCGGCCAGCCAGTCGAGCGCCGGGTCAGTGAAACTGATGCTCATGTCGCGTTCCACCAGCCGCGCCCGCAGGGCACTGACCTGGATATCCACGATCCGCCGCAGCTGCTCGCGACCCAGGGCGTGGAATACCACCGTCTCGTCGATGCGGTTGATGAACTCCGGCCGGAACTCGTGGCGCAGGACATCCATCACCGCCGCCTTGATCCGGTCGTAGTCCTGGCCAGCCATCTCCTGGATTCGATCCGAGCCGAGGTTCGAGGTCATCACCACGATGGTGTTGCGAAAATCCACCGTACGGCCGTGGCCATCGGTCAGGCGCCCGTCATCCAGCACCTGCAGCAGCACATTGAACACGTCGCGGTGGGCCTTTTCGATTTCGTCCAGCAGAATCACCGAGTACGGCCGCCGACGCACGCGCTCGGTCAGCTGGCCACCCTCCTCGTAGCCGACGTAGCCCGGCGGGGCACCGATCAGCCGCGCCACTGAGTGCTGTTCCATATACTCCGACATGTCGATGCGCACAATGGCTTGTTCGGTATCGAACAGAAATCCGGCCAGCGCCTTGCACAATTCGGTCTTGCCGACACCGGTCGGTCCCAGAAACAGAAACGAGCCGATTGGCCGCTCGTGCGCGGTCAGGCCCGCCCGCGAGCGGCGCACCGCGTCGGCCACCGCACGAACTGCTTCGTCCTGGCCAACCACGCGCTCGTGTAAAGCGTCTTCGATGTGCAGCAGTTTCTCGCGCTCGCCCTCGAGCATTTTCGACACCGGAATACCGGTCCAGCGCGAGATGACCTCGGCAATCTCCTGCTCGGTGACCTCGCTGCGCAGCAGCTTGCGGGGACCCTGTTCGGCGCTGGCGGCGCTGTCCAGTTGCTGTTTCAGCTCCGGGATACGACCGTACTGAATCTCGGCCGCCCGCTCCAGATTGCCGGCCCGACGCGCGGTCTCGAACTCCTGGTTCAGGCGGTCAAGTTCTTCCTTGATCGACTGCGTGCCGCCCACGGCCGCCTTCTCGGCGCGCCAGGTTTCCTCCAGGTCGGCGTACTCGCGCGACAACCGGGTTATTTCCTCGTCGAGGGTCGCCAGGCGTTTTCGCGAAGCTTCGTCCGACTCCTTCTCCAGCGCCAGGCGTTCCATCTTCAGCTGGATCAGGCGCCGGTCGAGGCGGTCCATGACCTCCGGCTTGGAGTCGATCTCCATGCGGATGCGACTGCCCGCCTCGTCAATCAGGTCGATCGCCTTGTCCGGCAACTTGCGACCGGAAATGTAACGATGCGACAAGGTGGCAGCGGCGACGATGGCCGGGTCCGTGATCTCCACGCCGTGATGCACTTCATAGCGCTCCTTGAGGCCGCGCAGAATGGCGATGGTGTCTTCCACCGACGGCTCTTCCACCAGCACCTGCTGGAAACGCCGTTCGAGCGCGGCGTCCTTTTCGATGTACTTGCGGTACTCGTCCAGCGTTGTGGCGCCGATACAGTGCAGCTCGCCGCGTGCCAGGGCGGGCTTGAGCATATTGCCGGCGTCCATGGAGCCTTCTGCTTTGCCAGCACCGACCATGGTATGAATTTCGTCGATGAACAGGATGACCTGGCCTTCCTGCTTGGACAGCTCGTTCAGCACGGCCTTGAGGCGTTCCTCGAACTCGCCACGAAACTTGGCGCCGGCGATCAGGGCACCCATGTCCAGCGCCAGCACGCGCCGGTCCTTGAGCCCTTCCGGCACCTCGCCATTGATGATGCGCTGGGCCAACCCCTCGACGATGGCCGTCTTGCCCACGCCCGGCTCGCCGATCAGCACCGGATTGTTCTTGGTGCGCCGCTGTAGCACCTGAATGGCGCGGCGGATTTCCTCGTCGCGCCCGATCACCGGATCGAGCTTGCCCTGACGCGCGCGTTCGGTCAGGTCGATGCTGTACTTTTCCAGCGCGCCGCGCGTTTCCTCGGCATTTTCGCTGGTGACTTTCTCGCCGCCACGCACGGCGTCGACCGCCTGTTCGAGGGTCTCGCGCGTAGCGCCGGCAGCCTTGAGCAGCTTGCCCAGTTCACCACTGTCCTCCACCCCGGCCAGCAGGAACATCTCGCTCGCGATGTAGTCGTCGCCGCGCTGCTGGGCGTACTTGTCAGCCAGATTCAGCAGCCGGCCCAGGGCTTGGGATATCTGCACATCGCCACCGGTGCCCTCGACCCGCGGCAGGCGATCCAGCGCCCGGCCAACGTCGGCGCGCAGCCGATCGACGGCCACTCCGGCCCGACCGAGCAGCGCACCCACGCCAGCTCCGTCCTGCGCCAGCATGGCCGCCGTCAAGTGCAGTGGCTCAATGAATTGGTGATCCCGCCCAAGCGCCAAGCTCTGGGCATCCGCCAGGGCCTTCTGGAACTGGCTGGTGAGTTTCTCCATGCGCATGCTTACTTCTCCGTGCGGCACGCAATCAGGCGTGCATCCTTGCCGAGCAACATGGGGCTGTGGCCGGGTTCATTCAAGCATCTTCGCGGGGCGGTCTGAGCAGGATCAAGTACCGCAGGACGTCTCAGGCAGTCGTGACGGCCCGCGACCGGAACCTGAACCCGACTGCCTGATCGCCTGCTGGCGGACGCGAGTCAGGCACCCGCCGCCGATCCACGGTCACTGGGTTCCCGGCCAGCGATAATGGACCACCCGCCTGCCGCCGGAGCCCGTCCATGCACCCCGATGCCGCTACTGTTGCCAGCATCCCCGCCCAAGTTCGCGCCGCGCTCGAAGAAGACGTCGGCAGTGGTGACTTGACCGCCGGTCTGGTCCCTGTTGACGCCGTGGCGAGCGCGCGTGTCGTTTGCCGGGACCAGGCGGTGCTGTGTGGGCAAGCCTGGTTCACCGCGGTCTTTCAGGCTCTCGATCCGCGTATCGAAATCACCTGGCAGGCACGCGACGGTGATGACCTTGCCCCGGGGCAAACCGTGTGCCTGTTGAGCGGTCCGGCGCGGGCCATGCTCACGGGCGAGCGCTGCGCGCTCAATTTCCTGCAAACGCTGGCCGGAACCGCCACCACTACACGCGCTTACGTGGCGGCGATCGCCGGCATGCACACCAAGCTGCTGGATACGCGAAAGACGTTGCCCGGCCTGCGTCTGGCCCAGAAATACGCCGTACATTGCGGCGGCGCGCTCAACCATCGCAAAGGTCTTTACGATGCCATCCTGATCAAGGAAAACCACATTGCGTCGGCGGGTTCGATCACAACGGCCATTGAGGCTGCCCGCCGCGCCGCGCCGCGCGATATACCAATCGAAGTGGAGGTGGAAAACCTCGATCAGCTACGCTCGGCGCTCGCTGCCGGCGTCAAGCAAATCCTGCTGGACAATTTTTCGCTCGGCCTCATGCGTGAGGCGGTCAAACTGGTCGCCAACCGCGCCACGCTGGAGGCCAGCGGCGGCGTCGGAATCGAGGCACTCAAGGCCATTGCCGCCACCGGCGTGGATTTCATCTCGGTGGGCTCGCTCACCAAGCACCTGCACGCGGTCGACCTGTCCATGCGCGTCGACCACTTTGGCCCGGACAACTGATTCCGGGCCGCCACGCCGGTGGTGTCGGCTAACCGACCCAGCGCCCGTTCACCATATCGTCGACTACCTTGTACTGGTGGCGCACGGCGACTTCCTGGTCCGACAGGATCATGTGCTCGATGGCACCGGATGACAGGCCCGCCTGGGTGGTTTCCACGGTGGACAGGTCCTCGCGCAGCAGGTCGCGCAGGTACAGCTTGGAGTACTCGCGGCTGATGCGCTCTCCGGCGTTTTGCGGCGGCAGCATGTAGAAATTGTACTCCCAGTGCGTGCGGTCCACCGCCACCGGCCAGAAGTGGTAGGTGAAGAACCAACTGCTGGACACGTCGACGAAGAAATTCGGAAAACACACGTTGATGTCGAACAGCCAGTTCGGGTGACCGGCCGGGTTGGTGCCAGGCACACGCTGCGCGCCGGCGTTACCTTCGTGCAGCCACAGCGACTGCGCATACTTGAACGACAGCGCCTCGGCCGGCGTGGGCTGGTACTCGGGGTTAAACGGCACCGAGGCCGAACGGTGCGGGCCGTACAGGCGCACCGAGGTCAGGTGGGCGTAGGGATCGTCGTCCACACAGCCGGCGGCAGCGGCGGTCAGCCGGTGCACAAAACGCCCGTGGTAGGACTCCTGAAAGGCGTCGATGAACACTTTCCAGTTGCAGTTCACGTCGGCCTTCAGGGTGTGCATGCGCTGCATGGTTTGGAATGGGAAATCACCGATCTGCTGGCCGAACCCGCCCAGATACTCGACCAGCGGCACGGCGCTCGGATTAACCGTCACGAACACAAACCCGGCGAAGGTCTCGCAACGCACCGGCGACAGGCCGGTCTGGCTGCGGTCGAGATTGAAAAAAACTTCTTCGTCGGGCACGAACACGCACTGTCCCTGTGTGTCGTAAGTCCAGCCGTGAAAGCCGCAGGAAAAACCCTTGGCGTTGCCGCTGCCCTGCACCAACTGGTTGCCGCGGTGCCGGCACACGTTGTGAAAGGCACGCACCTGGTCGTCATCGCCACGTACCAGGATGATCGACGCCTTCAGGATGGCGATGTCCCTGACCACGTAATCGCCCGGATTCGGAATGTCCTCCACCCGGCCGAGGTTCAGCCACATCTTCTTGAAAATGGTTTCTCGCTCGCGCTCGAAATACTCGGGCGAGACCACCGGCATCACCGGTACCGGTCCGGTGCCAAGGTCCGAATACTGGCGCACATACGGGTGCAGAGTGTCGAAATCGGGCTTGTTCATGACGAAATCTCCTCCAGGCGAACCACCGCAGACAACGCGGAAAACTTACGCGGGCAGAATATGAAAACGCTCGGCAACGAAGCCCCACGGCACATCCGGGTGCTTGTATATCTCCACCGCTGGCGCCACCTCCATGAACATCAGCGCCATTTCCAGCAGTGTTTGTTCGGCCGGTGCCAGGGCATCCAGCGAATACTGGTTCAGGTGCGGGATAATGGCGTCCATGCGGGGTAGCAACGCGTTGTAGTACGCCTGCAGCTGGTCCAGCGACGATGCGAGGCGCTTGCGGTTACGCGCCGCCTCCTCCCCAATGGCCCACTCCGCGACCCAGCATTCAAGATCGTCAAACCCGCCTGGCAAGGTCATCGTGTTCTCCTTCCTTGATAACAACCGGCGACGCCCCATGCTGACGCAGATACCGGCCCCAGACAAGTCCAACCGAATGACCGTTCAATCACCATGCTGATCACGCTTCGCGCGGCCACCGTCCACTACAGCCACGATCCGGTGCTGGAGCGGGTCAACCTGGTGGTCGACGAGGGCGAACGGGTGTGCCTGGTCGGCCGCAATGGCGCCGGCAAGTCGACTCTCCTCAAGCTGCTGGCCGGCACGCTCACGCCCGACGACGGCGAAGTGGAACGCCGTGACGGGCTGCGTGTGGCGCAGTTGCCACAGGATGTGCCGCGTGACATCACCGGCAGTGTCTATTCCGTTGTCAGCAGCGGGCTGGGGACGCGCGGCCAGCTGCTGGACGACTACCACGCGGCGCTTGAGGCGGGCGCCGACGGAGCGCACCTGGAAAGCCTGCAACAGGCGCTGGAAGAAGCCGGTGCGTGGACCACGCGGGTGGAAGTCGAGGCCCTGCTGACGCGCATGCATCTGCCGGCCGACGCCCAGTTCGCGCAGCTTTCGGGGGGCTTCAAGCGGCGCGTGTTGCTGGCGCGCGCGCTGATCGGTCAGCCGGATCTGCTGCTGCTGGACGAACCCACCAACCACCTCGACATTGCCGGCGTCACCTGGCTGGAAGACTTCCTGCTCGGCGCGTCGCTGGCGCTGGTGTTCATCAGCCATGACCGGGTGTTTCTGGACCGCATCGCCACCCGCATCGTCGAAGTCGACCGGGGCGCGCTGTACAACTGGCCGGGGCGCTATGCGGACTTTCGCCGCCGCAAGACCGAAGCGCTGGCCAGCGAACAGGCCGCCGACAAGGAGTTCGACAAAAAACTGGCCGAGGAAGAAGCCTGGCTGCGCCAGGGTGTGAAGGCCCGTGGCACCCGCAACATGGGCCGCGTGCGGGCACTTGAGGATCTGCGCGAGCACGCAGCCAGCCGGCGCAAGTACCAGCAAAGAGCGGCCATCAAGGCGCAGTTTGGCGAGCAGTCCAGCAAGCGGGTGCTGGAAGCCCAGCAAGTCGGCGCCCATATCGCGGACACCACCGTGCTGCGCGACTTCACCTTCAAGTTGCAGCGCGGCCAGGTCCTGGGGGTCATGGGCCCCAACGGCTGCGGCAAGACCACCCTGCTGCAGGTACTCCTGGGCCAGCGCGCACCGGACAGCGGCACGCTGATTCGCACCGAGAATCTGCAAATCGCCTATTTCGACCAGAACCGCGAACAACTTGACCTGGAACGCAACGCCGCCTGGAACGTGGCCGAGGGCGCCGAGCGCATCGACTTCGACGGTCAAGCCCTGCACGTGCTGGGCTACCTGAAGGCATTTTTGTTCACGCCAGATCGCGCCCGCACAGCGGTCAAGCTGCTGTCCGGCGGCGAGCGCAACCGCCTGTTGCTGGCGCGTCTGTTCGCCAAGCCGTCCAATGTGCTGGTGCTGGACGAACCGACCAACGACCTGGACGTCGAGACCCTCGAACTGCTTGAGAACCTGATCCTGGACTACCCCGGCACCGTGATCCTGGTTTCCCACGACCGCGCCTTTGTCAACGAAGTGGTCGATGGCCTGCTGGTGCACGAAGGCGAACGTGGCTTTCGCCACTACGTCGGCGACTACGACGACTGGTTGCGTCAGCGGCGGATCGAAACCCCTCCCGCACGGTCCGCAGCCAGGACACCAGCGCCAGCCCGCGTCCAGCCCCAAGTCAAACAGGCGATGCCCGGTCTCAGCCCCACCGACCAGCGGGAACTCAAGCGCCTGCCGCAGGACATCGAAAAACTCGAAGCACGCATCGCCAAAATGCACGAGACCATGGCCGACGCGGATTTCTACCAGCAATCGGTCGACCTGCAGCGCGCCGCGCAGCAAAACCTCGCACAGATGGAGGAGGACCTCGCGCTGGCCTTCCGGCGCTGGCAAGACCTTGAATCCCGTCAACCCAGCCCTGCATGACACGCATAGAACTGACACCACCCCGTGCTGGGGGCGCGCATCACCGCGATAACCCTGCCGTGGGAGCCGTCAGAGCTCGAAATTGCTGCTCTCCAAGACGCCCGGGACGGGACTTCGTTTGCCCGACGCACAGGCCAAGCCACGGCGAGTAATTGCCGGAAACCAAGTCAGTTTTAGCCTGCGGGCGCACTCACCGACCCAAACCTGTTGCAAAACTCCAGATCAACGCCAAGCGTCTCAGCTAAAAAAATACGTTTAGGCTTTGACTGCAAGACCTTATTAGCAAATTTTAATGTAAGGTATCGCAGCCTTGTTATTAGGGCCTGTATAGGGGAGTCGCACAATGCCTTTAAAAGACAGCGACGGTTTGTCGAAGGCCAGCGATTCTAGCGCTGCCGACTCGCCAGCCGAGGGAGGCGACCTGATCGTCCATTCTCTGCAGCAGATTGGTGTCGAGTACGTATTTGGGGTCCCTGGCGG
>NZ_JBFIII010000080.1 GCF_041601295.1 Immundisolibacter sp. | reverse complement strand
GGCCTGCTGGGCAACGACCAGAAGTTGATGGACGCGCTGCTCGACGCCGGCCGCAGCGCGCACGACCGGGCCTGGCAGCTGCCGCTGTGGGACGACTACAAGGAGCAGCTCCGGAGTCCGTTCGCCGACCTGCCGAACGTGGCTGGCCGCGAGGCCGGCACCATCACCGCGGCGGCGTTCTTGTCCGCATTTACCGACAAGCTGCGCTGGGCGCATCTGGACATTGCCGGCACCGCCTGGAAGGGCGGCAAGGAAAAGTCCGCCACCGGCCGACCCGTGGGGCTGCTGTTGCAGTATCTGCTTGATCGTGTCGGCGCCTGATGGCCGAAGTCGACTTTTATGTATTGCAGGGCGAGTCGGCTCCCGAGCCGCAGCAGTTTGCCTGTCGTCTGCTCGACACGGTGTACCGTCGGGGGCTTGAGGTGCACGTGCATGTAAGCGGGCCGCAGGCTGCGCGGGACTTGGATGACCGGCTGTGGAGTTTCAGCGCCGGAGCCTTTGTGCCGCATCGGGTGGTGGGAAGCGCCGGTCGGGCGCCGGTGTGGATAGGCTGGGAAGCCCCGGCCCAGCCGGGCGAAGTCCTGCTCAACCTGAGCGAGGAAGTGCCGCTGTTTTTCAGCGGCTTTCGGCGGGTACTCGAGCTGGTGCCGGCGCACGGTGACGGCCTGCCGCGTGCCCGTGAACGCTATCGGTTTTATCGCGAACGCGGCTACCCGCTGCGTCAGCACAAGCTGGGAGGTGGCGCATGACCGGTCAGATTGATGACTTGCAGGTGAATGAAGACGACATCCCGACCCTGACTGAAATCGTGGTGCCCGGTCGGGTGCAGGGCGAGACTGCCACGGACCTGCCCGCGTTACCCACCGAGGACGGCACAGAGCCGACATCGGGAGTCGGATTTGACGTAACCCTGGACGAACTCGACGATTTGCAATTGGTCGAGCTGGCCGAGCCGGTCGCAATGGAGCCAGCGCCGGAAGACGTTGACTTGCCGTTGCCGTGGGCGGCCGACGAGGCGCCACCAGCGAGCCCGGACACTGCCGACGAAATCATCAGCCCGGAAGTCTCCGTCAACGCCGTCCCCGAGGCTCCGGCAAGGGTTGCCCTGGCTGACGTATCCGCCGCGCCGACCGGGTACGCCGATGCGGTGCCCCTCATCGTTGCTGCTCATGCGAAGGCCGAGACGGAGGTGGGCACGCCGACGGTAGGCGCGGATGAAAATGCCCGGCTGCGCGCTGTCGTCAATGACATCGGTGCAAGTCTGGAGCGGCGCCTGCAGGCGGAGGTGGCGCAGCTTGAGCAGCGGCTGCGCGCCGCCATGCGCGAAGAACTGGACGCCTGTCTGCGGCATGTGAAAGATCGCGGCCCGTCCGCCCCTTAAGGTTCACAACCGGCTTTGCATGGACAAGCATTACGACCCCACGGCACTGGAGCAGCACTGGTACACGCACTGGGAAACGCACGGTTACTTCGCGCCCGCCGGCCCGGATGGGCCTGACAGCCAGCGCGAGCCGTACTGCATCGTCATCCCGCCGCCGAACGTCACCGGCAGCCTGCACATGGGGCATGCCTTTAACAATACGGTCATGGACCTGCTGATCCGCCACGCGCGCATGCAGGGCAAGGACACGCTGTGGCAGGTGGGCACCGACCACGCCGGTATCGCCACGCAGATGGTGGTCGAGCGCCAGCTGGCCGCTGAAGGGAAATCCCGCCACGACCTGGGCCGCGAGGCCTTTGTGAAGCGCGTCTGGCAATGGAAGGCCGAGTCCGGCGGCACCATTACCCGCCAGCTGCGCCGGTTAGGGGCGTCCTGCGACTGGACGCGCGAGCGCTTCACCATGGGCAAACCTCCGGGGACGGATGCGTGGCATTCGTCCGCCGCGGCGGCTGTTACGGAATCCGGCGATGCCGATCTGCCGCGCGCCGTTGCCGAAGTGTTCGTAAGCCTGCATGAGCAGGGGCTGATCTACCGTGGCAAGCGCCTGGTCAACTGGGATCCGGTGCTGCAGACCGCCATCTCGGACCTGGAAGTCGTCAGCGAGGAAGAACAGGGCCACCTGTGGCACATCCGCTACCCGCTGAGCGATGGCAGTGGACATTTAACGGTCGCCACCACGCGCCCGGAAACGCTGCTGGGTGACACCGCCGTGGCGGTACACCCGCAAGACGAGCGCTACCGGCATTTGATCGGCAAGTCGGTCAACCTGCCCCTGTGCGACCGGCAGATTCCGGTCATCGCCGACGACTACGTGGACCCGGCGTTTGGCACTGGGTGTCTGAAGATCACCCCGGCCCATGATTTCAACGACTTCGCCGTTGGCGAGCGCCACGGCCTGCCCCAGGTCAACGTGTTCACGCCGGATGCCCGCATCAATGACGCCGCACCGGCCGCCTACCAGGGCCTGGACCGCTACGAGGCGCGCAAACGCTTGGTCGCGGACCTGGAAACCGCCGGCCTGCTGGAGTCGGTCAAGGACCACAAGCTGATGGTGCCGCGCGGTGATCGCACCGGTGCCGCGGTCGAGCCCTACCTGACCGACCAGTGGTACGTGGATCTGACCCGTGAGACGCTGCCGGACGGCCGCCCCGGCGGGCTGGCCGTGATTACCCGCCCGGCGCTGGAAGCGGTGCGTAACGGTGATATCCGGTTGATTCCCGACAACTGGGAAAAAACCTACGCGCTGTGGCTGGAAAACATCCAGGACTGGTGCATCAGCCGGCAGATCTGGTGGGGGCACCGCATCCCGGTCTGGTACGACCAAGTGGGGCAAGCCTATGCGGGTCTCGACGAGGCCGACGTGCGCTCCCGCCACGGCCTGACGGCGGATCTGCCGCTACGCCAGGACGAGGACGTGCTCGACACCTGGTTCAGCTCGGCGCTGTGGCCGTTCTCGACCCTGGGCTGGCCTGAGCCGACCCCGGAACTGGCCCGCTATTACCCGACCAATGTGCTGGTCACCGGTTTTGACATCATCTTTTTCTGGGTCGCCCGCATGGTGATGTTCGGGCTCCCGTTTGCGGGCGATGTGCCGTTTCGCGCCGTCTATGTCCACGGCCTGGTGCGCGACCAGGACGGCCAGAAGATGAGCAAGTCCAAGGGCAACGTGCTGGATCCGCTCGACATCATCGACGGGGTGGACCTGGAGACCCTGGTTGCCAAGCGCATGGCCGGCCTGATGCAGCCGCAGATGGCGAAAAAGATCGAGCAGGCCACGCGCAAGCAGTTCCCGAAAGGCATTCCGGCCTACGGTACCGACGCGCTGCGCTTTACCTTCGCTTCGCAGGCCACGCTGGGGCGCGACATCAAGTTTGATCTGGCCCGCTGCGAGGGTTATCGCAACTTTTGCACCAAGCTGTGGAACGCTGCCCGCTTCGTGCTGATGAATACCGAGCAGCCGCTGGCGCAAGGTCCGGTCACGCTGGGTCCGGCCGAGCACTGGATCCGGGCGCGTCTTGGCGCTGCCATCGACGGGGTCGATCGGGCCATCGCCGACTACCGCCTGGATTACGTGGCCAGTGCGCTATACGAATTCGTATGGGACGACTACTGCGACTGGTATATCGAATTCGCCAAACCAGTCCTCGCCGATGCCAACGCCGATCCGGCGGTGCGCCGGGGCGTGCGCGAGACCCTGCTGGTGGTGCTGGAGGCCTTGCTGCGCCTGGCGCATCCGCTGATTCCATTCATCACCGAGGAAATCTGGCAGCAGGTGGCGCCGCGCGCCGCTGTGGCGGGCGACAGCATCATGCTGGCTGCCTGGCCATGCGGTTCGGACTTTGCCGCCGACCCGGCCACCGTCGCGGAGATGGAATGGCTCAAGGCAGTCATCCGCAGTGTGCGTAACCTGCGGGCCGAGCTCAACCTGTCGCCGGCACAGCCGGTGCCGGTATTACTCAGCGGCAACGCGCAGATGCGCGCCCGTGTTGCGCGTCATGACGTTTCGCTGCGGCGCCTCGGTCGCATTGGCAATCTCGACTGGGTGACAAGCGACGCCGCGCCGCAGGCGGCAATGGCGTTGGTGGGCGAGCTCACCGTACGCCTGCCTTTTGCCGGGCTGGTGGACCCCAGTGCCGAAATCGAACGCCTGGACCGGGAGCTGGCAAAGCTTGCCCAGGCGATCGCCCGCGGCGAGGCCAAGCTGGCCAATCCCACATTTTCCGACAAGGCCCCGGCCGAGGTGGTGGCCAGCGAACGCGCGCGGCTTGTTGATTGCGCCGAACAGCAGCAAAAGCTTGCCGCCCAGCGCGCGCGCATGGCGGCATCGTCTGGCTGATTGCCGGCGGAAATCGCCGGCTTACGCGGCGTCAGGAAAGCGCTGAATGAATCAGCGGTTCCCTGGCCCCCGGTTTGCGCTTCGGCCGGCTCCCGCCCGGCGGTCGCGCCCTATCCTAACGAGCCGACCAGCCGCCATCGACGACCAGTTCGGAGCCGGTGACGAAGGACGACTCGTCCGAGGCCAGGAACAGCACCACCGACGATACCTCGTCCGGATCGGCGGCGCGCCGCTGCAGCTGCACGCTGAGCATGCGCTGCCGCACCTCGCCATCTTCCGCCAGCAGGCCGCCGAGCATCGGCGTGTCGATCAGCCCGGGATGTACCGAATTCACCCGGATATTGAACTCGGCCAGGTCCGCAGCAGCCGCCTTGGTGAGCAGCCGCACGCCACCCTTGCTGGCGCAATAGGCCGACGCCATGGCGCCGCCGACCATGCCGAATACGGACGAGATGTTGATGATGCTGCCGCCGCCGCCCTGGTCACGCATCTTTGTTCCAACCGTGCGAACGCCCAGGAACACGCCGCGCAGGTTGATGGCCATGACGCGGTCCCAATCCTCGACCGTGGTGTCGAGCACGGACCCGGTGTGTGCGATGCCGGCGTTATTGATTACCACGTCAATGCGGCCGAAACGCGCGCATGCTTCGTCCACTACCCGCTGCCAGGCGTGCTCGTCAGTGACATCGTGAACCCAGCTGCCGGCCTCGGCGCCGATGGCTTTGAGCGCGATCAGGGTCTCGCTCAGCCCGGCTTCGTCGCGATCCGAAATGGCAACCGTGGCGCCTTCGCCCGCCAGACGCAACGCGTGCGCCCGGCCCATGCCCGACCCGGCGCCGGTTATGAATACAACCTTGCCGCTGACCCGTCCCATGTGTGCTCCTCCTGTGGTGCTGCGTTTTAATCGGAAAAGATAGGCTACGGTCTGGCCGCGCCCAGTTGTGCGAGATGTTCGGCCAGGAAATCCAGCCGGTCGTTACCCCAGAAAATCTGATCCCCGACCAGGAAGCTTGGCACCCCAAACACGCCAGCGGCCTGGGCCTCGGCCCAGTGCTGGGTCAGTTTTTCGAGCCGCGTCGGGTCGTCCATGGCCTGGCGCAACGGTTCTGGATCAAGCCCCGCCTGGCGGCCGGCAGTGCACAACACGTCGGCATCACCGATGTCCTGCCCTTCGCCCCACTCGGCGTGCATCACGGCCAATACGTACTCGCGCAGGCAACCGTGTTCCTGCGCCAGCAGCGATCCGGCTCCAGCCCGCGTCGGGTCGGTGGTGACCGGCGGTGGGCTGAACGGAATCCCCAGCCGACGACACCATCGGCTCACGTCCTGGCGTGCAATCGGCAGTTTGCCTTTGGCCCGCTCGGGTGCCGAGCGGCCATCCCAGCCGCCAAGCGGCCGCCACTCGAAATGACAGTCGTAACGATCCGGCAGCTCGAACATGGATTTCGAGGCCAGATAGCAGTACGGGCTACGGAAATTGAAAAACACGCTGATTGCGATGTGCTGGCTCATGGGGCTCCTCCGCCTGTGGCGCCGAGCTTAGCAGGCCACACCGGCTGCCGGCAGGGCCGCCGATGGGCTATCCTCGCCATCCCGTCCAGCACCTCGGTGCGCCGCCCCGGAAACCTCCGATGAGCCAACCCGTCAGTTTGACCGCGTACCTGACCGAAGCCGCCGTTAGTCACCGCATTGATGAGGCGCTGGTGACGGTGGTGCAGCAGATTGGCGCCGCCTGCCGGGAAATATCGGGTGCACTGAACCATGCCGCGCTGGCCGGGATACTTGGTGCCACCGAGTCGGCCAACGCCTCGGGCGAGACGCAGAAGAAGCTTGACCTGGTTGCCAACGATGCCTTCATACATGCGCTAGGTCCCACTGGCGTGGTCGCAGGCATCGCCTCGGAGGAGCTCGATGGTCCCTACCCGGTGCCCGGTGCGAGTGGCGACTATCTGGTGCTGCTGGACCCGCTCGATGGCTCGTCCAACATCGACGTCAATATCTCGGTGGGCTCGATTTTTTCCATACTGCGTGCGCCGCGCGGCGCCGCCGGGCTCAGTGACGCCGATTTTCTGCAGGCAGGCACGGCGCAGGTCTGTGCCGGCTTTGCCGTGTATGGCCCGGCGACGGTGTTGGTGCTGTGCTTTGGTCACGGCGTGCAGGGTTTCACGATGCACCCAACCAGCGGCGAGTTTCTGCTTACCCAGCCGGACATCCGCATCCCCGAACATACGTCCGAATTCGCCATCAATACGTCCAACCAGCGCTGGTGGCAGCCGCCGGTACAGCGCTATATCGCGGAATGCGTAGCCGGCAAGAGTGGTCCGCGCGGGCGCGACTTCAACATGCGCTGGGTGGGGTCGATGGTGGCCGATGTATACCGCTTGCTGACGCGCGGCGGCATCTTCATGTACCCGCGGGATACCAAGGACGCGACCAAGCCCGGCAAGCTGCGCCTGATGTACGAGGCCAATCCCATCGGCTACGTTGTGGAACAGGCTGGAGGGGCGGCATCCACCGGCTACGGGCGCATTCTGGAACTTGCGCCCGAGCAGGTACATCAGCGTGTCGCGGTGATCATGGGCTCGCGTGAGGAAGTTGAACGGGTCGCCAGCTACCACGCTGCCGACTGACGGTCGGGGCTACTCAGACGCCCTCGGCACTGGCCTTGAAATTCAGTTCGGCGATCACGCCATTGGGATCGACCGCGAATACCTGATGCAGGTCCGCCGCGCTCATGGACAGCTCCCGGTAGGGGATGGCGAGCGCGCTGAGGCGTTCACGCATCGCGGCAAGACCGCTGACCCGGAAGGCCAGGTGATCCACGCCCGGGCCTTCGGCGCCGCGCTGGTCGGTCACGGATTGACCAAACACGTCGGCCTCATAATGCGAGCCGATTTCCATCAGGTGGACCACCGCCTGCCCGCCCGCGTACAGCCAGTAGCCGGGAAGACTCAGCGGCGGGCGCGGGCCGACTTCCAGGCCGAGCCCATCGACATAAAAACTGCGCGTCTGTTCCAGGCGCGTGGTGCGGATGGCGCAGTGGTCCAGGCCCTCGAGTGCCATACTGGGTTCCTCCTCAAGAAAGCAGCCCCTGGGTCGATTACACCGTACCACCCCCCGGTCCGAAAATCTCATGCCAACACCTGAATTCGAGGCTTCGGTAGAGACTCTGGCGGCGGTGTTTCGTGCCATCGCCAATCACCCCCTGCCCGGTCAGGGGACGTCGGCGGCCGGCTTCTACAAGGGCTTTGACGATTGGGCGCGCCATTTGCTGACCGGTGCGCCGCCGCCAGGGCTGGCGCCAACGGCTGATGCCCCCCCGCAACGGCAGTGGGTGCCGGCACAGGCATTTTTTCGCGAGCGCCGGCAGGCCGAGCAGAACGGCGTACAACGACGCGAGCGCGAACTTAACGGACTGGCGCAGGACCTGCTCGGCGCTTTGCGGGATGCCAGCGTGGCCTATGGCGAAGCCGCCGGTGCCGTGGAGGCGGGTCTGCAACGGGTGCAGACGCTGCTGGCCGGGGACTCGGTGGAGCAGCTGCGGGCCGAGTTCGCGACCATGGCAGGCCAGATGCGCGCGACTCTGAATACCCAGCGGGCCACGCTCACCCAGCAGCTGACCGAGCTGCGTCAGCGTGCGCAGGAGGCAGAGCAGGCCAGAGAGGAATTCGAGTCCCAGGCGCGAGAGCTGGGAACCAGCCTTGCCGATATCCGTCAGGCGCTCGAGGATGCGCGGCGCCAGATGCAGCTTGATCCATTGACGCAGCTGTACAACCGTGGCGCGTTTGACGCCGCGCTGCGGCGTTATATCGATCTGTCGTTTGCCGGGGGGCAGACACTAGCCTTGTTGATGCTGGACCTTGACCACTTCAAGTCCATCAACGACCGCTGCGGTCATCAGGCCGGCGATGGCGTGTTGACAGCGTTTGCCAACTTGCTGAGTCGCTCTTTCCTGCGCCTGGACGACTTTGTGGCGCGTTACGGCGGCGAGGAATTCGCCGTGTTGGTGTTCGTCGAGGGCCCGGCCGAGGTGCAGCGCCTGGTGGACAGCTTGTTCGAGCGGGTGCGTGCCTTGCGCTTGCCGGCGCTGGGGCCCGACACCATGCTCACCTGTTCGGTCGGCTATGCGATTTTGGCGCAGGGGGATGATGACGCCAGTGTGGTCGCCCGTGCCGACGCGGCCTTGTACAGGGCCAAACACAACGGTCGGGATCGCCTGGAAGGGCCCGATTGACCGATTTTCGCTCAGGCGCCGGTCAGCGCGTGCTGCAACATCAAGCTGCCCAATCCGCCGCCGAATTCCGCCAGCGCTGTGTGGCCGGGATTCAGCGCATGGGCGCGGGTCAGGCCCCCGGTGAGGATGACCTGGCCGGCTTGCAGCCGTGCGCCGCGCTCGGCAAGATGCCGCGCCAGCCAGGCCACCGCGGCCAGCGGCGAACCCAGCGCTGCCGCGCCCAGACCCTGGTCTACCACGACGCCATCGATGCTCAGCTGCACGCCCAGGAGTTGCAGATCGTCCACGTCCGCCAGTGCGCGCGGCGGCCCCAGCAGGTAACGCGCGGCCGAGCTGTTGTCGGCGATGTTGTCGACGGTCTTGAAGCGGTAATCGGCGTAGCGGCTGTCCACGACTTCGATCGCCGGCATCACCGCCGCGGTTGCGCGGGCCACGTGTTCGGGCGTCAGCTCACGGCCTTCGAGATCGCACTCCAGGAGAATGGCGATTTCAGGCTCCACCCGCGGCTGAATCAGCACGCCGGCCCCCAAGACCGGGCTGGTAAGGCGCATGGAATCGAGCAACACACCGCTGTTGGGGCTGTCTACTCCCATCTGCTGACGCATGGCAGCGCTGGTGAAGCCGAGCTTGTAGCCGCTGCGCACGCCGCCTTTCAGACGCACCAGCGCGTCCTGAATGGCATACGCATCGGCCTCGTCCAGGTGTGGGAACTCATCGCTGAGCGGTGTTCCGCACTGCCGGTCAACAGCAGCCTGCTGCAGGCGGCTGGCAAGCTGAACCAAGGTTTCGGTATCAACTGTCATGGCGATGCGGTCCTGTGCCCCCGGACGCCGCAGGATAGCCCGTATGAGCAGTACCGGGACGCCAATGCTGGCCTGTGAGGTGCTGGACAAGCGCCTGTCGTTACGGCATACAAGGCAGGTCATGCGCCAGTTACAACGCCTGTTTTTGTATCTGCTATGCCTCGCACTGCCCGTACAGGGCAGTACGTTCGGCGTGGTGCTGTCTGCGCCGTGCCCGATGGAGGCGACCATGGCCGCGTCGACGGTCGAGATGCCCGGCGCGCATGACTGCTGCAACGATGCCGACGCTGCTGCCAGGACGGGCAAGCCCTGCAAGACCGGCCAGGACTGCGCTGCCGGTAGCGTCGCCATGCTGACAGCGTCGCTGGCGGCGCCTGTATTCCCCCAGGCTTGTACCGGGTCGCCGTGTGCGGTTCCGACGCGGGCAGGCTTTCATCCCGGCGCCATCTGGCGACCTCCCACTTCGCTCTGACTCCCTGACCACACCGCCGGCTACGCGTGGGCTGTCCACGCCAGTCGGCCGGTGTGCTTCGCGCGGCTGGCTGTTCCAGTCCTGTCCGCGCCGAATCGTTTGGAGCTTGAGCATGCCTTTGCGAATCACACCTGCCGCTCGCGCAGTTCTGCTGCTGGCGGCCTGTACCGCCGGCCCAGTGGCGGCCGCTTCCCTGTCTTTCAGTGAAGCTTTGGCCCTGGCTGTGAGCGCCACGCCCGCCTTGCGTATGACCGCGGCGCAGATCGATGCCGCCCGTCAGGCGGCTATCCCGGCCGGCGCGCTACCCGACCCCAAGCTGAGTCTGGGCGTCGATAACCTGCCCACTAACGGGCCGGACCGCTATCGGCTTACCGAGGACTTCATGACCATGCGCCGCGTTGGCGTGATGCAGGAGTTTCCGAATCGCGCCAAACGGCGGGCTCGGGTCGAGCGGGCCGACGGTGAGGTGGCGGTCGCTGAAGCCGAAAGCCAGATCACCCGGCAACTGGTGCTGCGCGAGACGGCAGTCGCCTGGATCGCGAGGGCCAGCGTCGAGCAACAACTCGCCTATATCGATGCGCTGCTTGAAGAAAACCGCCTGTTCGAGGCGGCGGTGCGTGCGCAGATCGCTGGCGGCAAAAGTCCGGCGACGGACGCCGTTGCGCCGCGGCAGGAAGCGGCGCTGATCGACGGCCGTGCGGACGAACTGGTCGCGCGGCGCGACCAGGCCATGGCGGCGCTGCGGCGTTGGGTCGGCGCATCGGCCGACGCGCCGCTGTCGGGGACAGCTCCCGATTGGCCGATTGCCGACGATGTCCTGAAACACGCGTTGCATCGACACCCGGAGCTGATGATCTTCGACTCCAAACTGCAGGTGCTGGATGCCGAGGTAGCCGCCGCGGTGGCTACCCGGAAACCCGACTGGGCCCTGGAGCTTGCCTACCAGGAGCGGGGTTCCCAGTTCAGCGACATGGCCATGGTGCAGGTGACTTTTGATCTGCCGTTGTTCGCGGCGAGCCGTCAGAACCCGCGCATCGCGGCCAGACGCGCCGCGCGTGTGGCGCTCGACGCCGAGCGCGAAGCGGCCTTGCGTGAACACACCGCCATGCTGGAGACAGACCTTGCCGAGTACCGGCGCCTGGCCAGGGCCGTGACCCGGCAACGCACGGTGCTGGTTCCGCTGGCCCGGGAGAAAGTGCAACTGGCCAGCGCGGCCTGGCGCGGCGCGAACGGTGGCCTGATGGAAGTGATTGCCGCCCGCCGCGAGCGCATTGACGCCGAGTTGGAAGCCATCGCACTGGACGGCGCACGTCAGCAGTTGGCGGCGCGCCTGCACTATGCCTACGCGGCCCCGTCCGCCGAGCTGGTCGGAGAACAACCATGAGCAGAACCAGGACATTTCTGACCGCGCTTGCCCTGGGCGGGGCCCTGTTGGGGCTTGGCGCTGCCGGCGGCTGGTGGTGGGCAACACAGGCGCCAGCGGTTTCCGTGTCGATGAACAATCCTCCTGAACAGGCGCAGGGCGAGGTGCTCTATTGGTACGACCCGATGTTCCCGCAGCAGCATTTCGATCAGCCCGGCAAGTCGCCGTTCATGGACATGCAGCTGGTGCCGCGCTATGCCGAAAGCGCCAGTGCCGCGGCGCCCGCCGGGGTCACCATTGACCCGGCCGTGGCGCAGAACCTGGGTACGCGGCTGGCCAAGGTGGAGCGCCTTACGCTCGCCCGCCAGACAGAAGCCAGCGGCATCGTCGGCTTCGATCAGCGGGACGTCGCGATCCTGCAAAGCCGCACAGCGGGTTTTGTCGAGCGCGTGTGGCCATTGGCGCCAGGGGATGTGGTGGAGGCCGGTCAGCCGCTGCTGGAACTGCTGGTGCCGGAGTGGACCGCGGCGCAACACGAGTTGCTGGCGGTTGCCGGCAGCGGCGACGCGGCGCTGCTGGCTGCCACACGTGAGCGGCTGATGCTGCTGGGAATGCCGCGTAGCCTGATCCACCAGGTCGAGAAGACCGGTAGCCCGCGCTCGCGTCACACCGTCACTGCCCTCATCGGTGGCGTGGTGCAGGTACTCGAGGTACGCGCCGGCATGACCGTCACGGCCGGGCAAACCCTGGCCCGCATTAACGGCCTGAGCAAGGTCTGGGTCGAGGTCGCCGTGCCCGAATCCCAGGCGGGGCAGGTGCAGGTGGGTGACACGGCGCGGGTGTACCTCGTAAGTGCGCCGCAGCAGGCGATTGGCGCCCACGTCGTCGCGTTGTTGCCTTCGCTTGACCAGGCCACGCGCAGCCTGCGCGTGCGGCTGGAGCTGCCCAATCCGGACGGGCGCTTGCGCCCGGGCCTGTCGGCGCGGGTGGTGCTGGCCGGCGCGGGCGAGCAGACCGCTCTGGCCTTGCCGACCGAGGCCATTATTCGCACCGGCAAGCGTGCCTTGGTGATGTTGGCCGGTGAACGGGGTCGATTCCAGCCGGTCGAAGTCCGGCTCGGCGCGGAAATCGGTGACCGGACTGTCATCACGGCCGGCCTGCACGAAGGCCAGCAGGTGGTTTCCAGCGGTCAGTTTCTGATCGATTCGGAAGCGAGCCTGCTGGGCGTACCGGCCGGTGCCACGCTGCCGAACCCGCCGCTGGGTGCGCCATGATCGCCGCGCTTATCCGATGGTCGGTGGCTAACCGCATTCTGGTGCTGCTGGCCACCGCCGCACTCGGTGTCTGGGGTCTGTGGGCCATCCGGACCACGCCTATCGACGCCCTGCCCGATTTGTCGGATGTGCAGGTCATCATCCGCACCAGCTACCCCGGCCAGGCGCCGCAGATCGTGGAGGACCAGGTCACCTATCCGTTGACGACGACCATGCTGTCGGTGCCCGGCGCGACGACGGTGCGCGGTTTTTCGTTCTTTGGCGACAGTTTCGTGTACGTGCTGTTCAAGGACGGCACCGATCTTTACTGGGCCCGTTCGCGGGTGCTCGAGTACCTGAGTCAGATTCAGGCCCGGCTGCCGGCGACGGCCCGTTCCGAGCTGGGTCCGGATGCCAGCGGCGTCGGCTGGATCTACGAATACGCCTTGATCGATCGCAGCGGTGGCCACGATCTGTCCGGGCTGCGGGCGCTGCAGGACTGGTTCCTGAAGTTCGAGCTCAAAACCCTGCCCAATGTGGCCGAGGTCGCCACCGTCGGCGGCATGGTCAGGCAGTACCAGATCGTGCTTGACCCGCTGCGACTCGCGGCCCATGGCATCCGCTACCAGCAGGTGCGCGCGGCGATTGAAAATGCCAACCAGGAAACCGGCGGCGCGCTGCTGACGCTGGGCGAGGCGGAGCTGATGGTGCGTGCCAGTGGCTACCTGAAGACGTTGGACGACTTTCGTGCCATTCCATTGAAACTCGACGGCGGGGTGCCGGTGACGCTGGGCGATGTGGCGCAGGTTCGGCTTGGCCCGGAAATGCGCCGGGGCATTGCGGAGCTGGACGGCGAGGGCGAGACAGTCGGCGGGGTGGTCATCCTGCGATCCGGCAAGAACGCCCGCGAGACGCTGGCCGCGGTGCATCGAAAAATCGAGGCGCTGCGGGCCGGCTTGCCACCAGGGGTGCAGATTGTCACCACCTACGACCGCAGCCAGCTAATCGACCGTGCCGTGAAGAATCTCGGCACCAAGCTGGTGGAGGAGTTCATCGTGGTGGCTCTGGTGTGCGTGTTGTTCCTGGGCCATCTGCGTTCGTCGCTGGTCGCCATCATTGCCCTGCCGCTGGGGGTACTGGTCGCGTTTCTCGTGATGCGCCTGCAGGGCATCAACGCCAACATCATGTCGCTGGGCGGTATCGCGATTGCTGTCGGCGCCATGGTCGATGCCGCGATCGTCATGATCGAGAACGCGCACAAGAAGGTGGAAGCCTGGCGCCGGGCGCACCCGGACCAGATCCTCGCGGGCGAGGACCACTGGCGAGTGATGACCGAGGCCGCTACCGAGGTCGGGCCGGCCTTGTTCTTGTCCCTGCTGATCGTGACCTTGTCGTTCCTGCCGGTGTTTACCCTGCAGGCACAGGAAGGGCGGCTGTTCGGCCCGCTGGCGTTTACCAAGACCTATGCCATGGCGGCGGCGGCAGGGCTGTCGGTGACGCTGATTCCGGTGCTGATGGGGTACTGGATTCGGGGACGCCTGCCCGACGAGGCACGAAACCCGCTCAACCGCGGCTTGATCGCGCTGTATCGTCCGCTGCTGAATGCCGTGCTGGCCCGGCCACGGTTGACGCTGGCCGGTGCCGCGCTGGTTTTCCTGAGCTCGGTGTGGCCGCTGAGTCAGCTGGGCGGTGAATTCCTGCCGCCGCTGGACGAAGGCGACCTGCTGTACATGCCAAGCGCACTGCCGGGGCTGTCGGCGCAAAAAGCGAGCGAGCTGCTGCAACGGACCGATCGCATGATCCGTACCGTGCCGGAGGTGGCGCGCGTGTTCGGCAAGGCTGGCCGCGCCGAGACCGCCACCGATCCGGCGCCGCTGGAGATGTTTGAGACCACCATCCAATTCAAGCCGCGCAGCGAGTGGCGACCCGGCATGACGCCGGAAAAACTGGTCGAGGCACTGGATCGCGCGGTCCGGGTGCCGGGACTGGCCAACGTCTGGATTCCGCCCATTCGCAATCGCACCGACATG
>NZ_JBFIII010000079.1 GCF_041601295.1 Immundisolibacter sp. | reverse complement strand
GAGGCCGCCTACTGGTGGATGATCGAATACAACGAGCAACGACCACACGACTCGCTGGGCGAGATGACGCCCGTCGAGTACCGACAACACGTCGCCGGGAGTTCTACTTCTGAAGTGTCTGCTTGACAGGGGAGCTTACGGATCCAACTCCGTCAACGAGTTGGATCAATAGCTTAAACCTAAATGTCAACAGGCCCTAGCAAGATGGCCAGGCGGACCGGTACGCTGTCGCTTGGTTTCGTCATTGGGCGGCAGGGGGATCGGCCCGCTCCGTGATAACTCCTAGTCCAAGGCGAATTGCTGTTGTCGCGGCCACCGCGCTTGCTCTGCTAACGGGGGCCTTTCTGTTTTATCGCGAGTGCGCGTTCGGTGGTGGCATGCCTGGCTGGTACCGCGACTGCGCGTGCCTCGGCATGGAACGCCTTGATTATGACCAGACCGCCGCCGACGGTCCTCGTCGCACGATGTGCTTCGGCATTGTCACGGCGCGTACCTGCTATTTGCACCAGGATGGGCCAAGCGTTCCGTGTGAGTCCCTTCCATACCGGTGACGCTTAACGGGTCACTCAACCCGAACCCGCTTCGCGGGCCGGCGCAGCTCAGGTTTTACGCACCTGATCGCCCAACAAACCCGCCCCTTCATCGCGCAATAAATGCTCGCCTCGTCCGGGCCGGACTGCGCGACGCCCGCGCGGTCACCTGGGTAGGCTCGCAGAGGACGGGGCCTTATCCACAGCCTGACCGCCCCCCAGCACCCGCCGATCGAAGGACACGCTCTTGACCAGGGCCCAGACGCGCTGCTGCGGGGCCAGCCCGAGTGTCGCCACCGCTTCGCGGGTGATGCGGGCGCGCAGGTGCGGTCCCCCCGCCTGCGCGTCACCCAGCTCCAGCAGCAACTCCGCGTAGGCGCTGGCGGAATCGGTGTCGATGCGCAGCACGGTGGCTTGCAGCTGGTTGCGGATGCTCACCCCGTCCACGCGGTGCAGGGCGATGGCGACGTCTCGGGCACGTACCCGCAGCCGAATCGGCGTGCCTGGGAGGGCGTCGATGTGAGGCAGGGACAGGCGCTGGCCGGCGACGTCCAGTTCGGTGAGGGCATAGTCCGGCACCTGCCGGCACACACGCGCGTCCAGCAGCACGCCGGCCTCGAAGTGGCCGGATACGGCTTCCGCCTCCGGGCGCTCCAGCACGGCATGGACTTCGCCACGAGTCACCACCCGGCCGGCCGCCAGCACCAGTACCTCGTTGGCGAGCTGGGCGACCTCCTCGACCGCATGCGACACGTAAATCAACGGGATGCCGAAACGCTCCGGCAGCTGCTGGATGTAGGGCAGCAGCTGCGCCTTGCGCTTGAGGTCGAGCGCGGCCAGGGGTTCATCCAGCAGCAGCAGGCGCGGATTGCACAACAAGGCGCGCGCAATGGCCACGCGCTGGCGTTCGCCGCCGGACAGATCCGCGGTGCGCCGGCCGAGCAGGGCATCCAGATCCAGCGCGGCGATGACCGGCTGGAACCCGGGCGCGCCCGATCCGTGCCGCGCCCGCGCATGGGCGTAACGCAGGTTGCCGAGCACGGACAGGTGTCCGAACAGGCGGGCGTCCTGGAACACGTAGCCGATGCCGCGCCGGTGCGCCGGCACGCGCAGGCGGGCCGCGTCGTCGTGCAGCACGGCGCCGTCCAGCGCCACCTGGCCGCGCGCCGTCGCTTCCAGGCCGGCCAGGGCGCGAAGCAGGGTGCTTTTGCCGCTGCCGGAGGCGCCCATGACCGCGGTGATGCCGGCCAGCGGCAGGGTCTCGCTGACCCGCAGCGCAAACGCGTCGCGATCCAGCGCCAGATCGAACGCGAGCACGCTCACCCGATGTGCACCGGATAGCGGCGGTTCAGCGTGTACACCAGCACCAGCACCGCGAACGAGAACACCAGCAGCCCACCGGAAAGCAGGTGCGCCTGCGCGTAGTTCAGGGTTTCCACCTGTTCGTAGATGGCAATCGAGATCACCCGCGTGCGGCCGGGGATGTTGCCGCCCACCATCAGCACCACCCCGAACTCGCCCAGCGTGTGCGAAAAGCCCAGCACCGTCGCCGTCAGATAGCCGCGAAATGCCAGCGGGCTGGCCACGCTAAAGAACGCATCCAGCGGCCGCGCGCCGAGCACCGCCGCCGCCTCCAGCGGGGACCGGCCGACCGCCTCGAAGGCGCTCTGCAGGGGCTGCACCACAAACGGCATGGAATACAGCATCGAGGCAAGCACCAGCCCGCTGAAGGAAAACGTCAGCGTCTCGCCGGTCAGGCGCAGCCAGGTCCCGCCAAGCGGCGTTTCCGGCGCCAACATCACCAGCAGGTAAAAGCCGATCACGGTCGGCGGCAGCACCAGCGGCAGCGCCGTCAGTGCCTCGATGAGCGGTTTGACGCGCGCCCGGGTGTGGGCCAGCCACCAGGCCAGCGGTGTGCCGGCCAGCAGCAGCAGCGCCACGGTAACCCCGGCCAGGCGCAGGCTGAGCCAGACCGGTCCCAGGTCGAGTCCGGTCATGGCAGGTCGTAGCCGAGCTCGGCGATCACGGACCGCGCCGCGGGGCTTTTGAGGTAATCGAGCAGGGCGCGTGCCGCCGGATTGTCGCGCGCCCGCGTGACCAGAATGGCGTCCTGTTCAAGCGGTGCGTACAGGTCCTGGGGAACCTTCCAGTAACTGCCGGGGCGGGACCCGACCGGGACCGTGGACAGGGCCACCAGGCCCGCCTCGGCCGCGCCACTGGCGACCATCGAATAGACCTGCCCGATGTCCTCACCGCGCACCAGCTTGTCCTGAAGGGTCGGCCACAGGCCGAGGTTTTCAAGCGTCTGCTGCGCCGCCACGCCATACGGCGCCACTGCCGGGTTGGCGATCACCAGGTGCCGAAAGCCGCCCGCACGCAGGTAAGCCTGGCCGTCGACACCGATGACCTGCGGGTCCGGGCTCCACAACGCCAGCCGGCCGATGGCGTAGGTAAAGCGCGACTCGGCCACGCCCAGCCCACTTTTCTCCAGCACGTCAGGCCGCTCCACATCGGCCGAGAGCAGTACGTCGAAGGGCGCGCCTTGCTGAATTTGCGCCGCGAGCTTGCCCGACGAGCCGAGTACCACGGTGAGCTGATGCCCGCTGGCCCGCTCGAAGGCAGGCTCGATGCGCGCGATGGCGCCGGCGAAGTTGGCCGCCACGGCCGCAATCACCTCATCCGCGTGGGCCACCGCAACGTTCAGCACCAGGGCCGCAGCGATAATTGCGCGGCGCAGGTGACGGTCGGTCCTGTCCTTGGTCAACGCCGAGCCATGCGCGTCAGGTGTTCCGGGGGAAGCAGCCACAGCAGGTTCGCGGTTCCCGCGCGCGGCGTGGCGCGAAATTCGATCAGACAGGCGGCGGCGCATTCGAACTGGAAAAAGCGCCCGGCATCGCCGGTCAGCATGTGACATACCCAGTGGCTGAGGTCGTTCTCGTGGCCGACCACGGCCAGCGCCGGCATCGACTGGCCACACACCCAGGGCAACAGCCCATCCAGCGCGCCCGGCGCCAGGGCGGCCGTTTCCTGCGTCGGTGCCACGAACGCCTCGGCCAGCAAAGCCGCCGTCTGGCGCGCCCGCCGCAGCGGGCTGTGTGCGATCAGGCCGACGTCCGGCGCCAGCGCCTGCAATGGGCCGCGCACCTGGCGTAGTAGAACCGCACCAGCGGGGCTCAGCGGACGCTCGGCGTCCGGCTGTCCGGGCTCGGCGGGAGCATGGCGGATGACAAGACAGCGCATGGCAGCACCGGCAATAACACAGGGCGCCGGTATTATCGCCGCCAATGCCGTTACTACGGCCATTGGCCGCCGCCTGGAAACCTGGCATGCAAAACACAGGATCTGAACGCCGCTGGCTGCTGCTGTGGCTGCTAATGACCAGCCTTGTGGTGTACGGCTCGCTTTATCCGTTCCAGTGGCGACCAGAGCCACTACCCTGGCAGACATTGTTGGTGGTGCCGCGGCATATCTCGCGCAGCGACATCATCGGCAATCTGGCCCTGTTCATCCCCTACGGCTTTTGCGGCTTGCTGGCACTGCGCTGGCCGCGCCCGGCTGCGCTGCTGGCGGTGCTGGTCACCGGCCTGCTGCTGGCGCTGGCGTTACAGGTGGCACAGTTGTGGACAATGCGGCGCACAGCGGCGCTTTACGACGCCGGTTGGAACGGGGTCGGCATACTGGCTGGCCTGGTTGTGGCTCAGGTAGCGAGCGCATGGTCGGCCGGTCGTGGACCGCTGCGTGTGTCCCACGAACGCCTGGCGGCCTTTCTGGTGGTCGCCGCCTGGCTGGGCAGCGAGCTGCTGCCCTGGGTTCCATCGCTGGACTGGCAACATGTGAAGGACAACCTGCGCCCACTGCTGAATGGCTTTTCCGGGTTATCCATACTGGACGCAACCGGCGCCGGGCTACGCACGCTGGTGGCCGGCGAAGCACTAGCGGTGGCGTTCGGTCCGGCCGGGCTGCTGGCCTTGCTACCACTGTGCGGCGTACTGCTGGCCGGCAAAGCCTTGGTGATCGGCCAAACCGTAGGCATCAGCGTAGCCGTCGGGGTACTGGCAGGGGCTGGCGTGTCGCTGGCCAGTCAGTTACTGGCGCCCGCCCCACGCCGCTTGACCCTGATCTTGCTGCTGCCAGCCGGCATGGCGGCACTGGCGCTGCTGCCACTCGATCCCTATGCGCCGCACCTGGCCGCGGATTGGGTGCCATTTGCCGGACTGCTGCGCGGCGACATGCTGCTGAACGCACAAGCGCTAGCCGGGCGGCTGTTTCTGTACGGCGGCCTGCTGTGGCTGCTGCGCCGTGAGGGCGCACGACTGCTGCCGGCCAGTGTCGGCCTGGCCGTATGGTTGATGCTGCTGGAACTGCTGCAGGTGGTCCTGCCCGGCCAGCGGGCGGATATCACAGAACCGCTGTGGGCCTTGCTGTGCGGCTGGGCCTGGGTCTTGCTGCCAACCGCAAGCACCGTGGCGCTTGCCAGACCCCCGGCTCACGCAGCGCCACCCTCACAGACAGCGGCGCCCACCCGCCCACAACGGACAGGTCCATGGGCCTGCGCATGGCGCGCGCTTCTGCTGGCGGTGATCCTGACTTTGGCACTCGCCGACCTGCTGCGCCTGCCAGGCCTGCCGTACAACGTGCTTGAGTTGTTTCGATTCAATGGCGCGCTACCGTCATTGTTCGTGTTCAGCCTGGCCGTACTTTGGATCGGTGCATCGTCGGCCTGGATCGGCCATGCGCTCGCGGCTGGACGTCGACCGTGGCGGTTTTTCCCGACTTCGGTGCTGCTTTCAGCCTTGGTCAGCCTGGGCCTGCTCTATGCGAGCGTGACCACCGAGAGCATTCTCGATATCTCCGGCTCTAACAACCTGTATCACTTTGTCACCCAGCGCGACATCTGGGGGCCATTTTTTCGAGAGCTATTCCATCTTATAGGCCCTACGGCCGTACAGGCGCTGGAGCGTCCGGTGCGCTATGTTGCTTTGGTTGGGCCACTATGGTTTGTTCTGGCGTTTGCGGTGGCGTTCTCCCGGGGCCTGCGTGGGCGAGACGCGCTGTACGCGTTCACCGCTGCCCTGCCGTGGCTGTGGCTGTGTAAGGCGATTGCCTTCGACGGCTCGTCCACCGACAACCTGAACGAACTGATCGCCCGCGATGGAAGGTGGGGCCTGGGTGGCGGGGGCTATTTGTACTGCCTGTTGGCTCTGCTGTGCGCGAGTGCGGCACTGCTCGCACATCGCTGGCGGCACTGGGCATTGGCACCAGTGGCCTGGTTGCTGGTAGCGGCCAGTGTCCCGCTGGGTTGGTGGTTGCTGACTCATGGCCTGGAACCCAGAGTCCAGAAATACGACCGCGTGTTTTCAGGGTGGCAGTTTCTGCTCGGGCCGGATCGGGATCAGCGGCTGAGCGAAGCCGCCTTGTTCTGGCGTTGGACGGCCCTGCACCTGAGCGCCGTATTTGCGCTGGCCGTCGGCGCGTGGACCGCGGCGCCACTGCACCAGACTATCGGCATCCGGCACCCGCCCGGTTCATTGGCGCGTGAGGGGAATCAAGGCACACCCGGGCGGCATACCGCGTAATTGGCGCTGCGCCCGCGGCCAATGCCGCTGGCGACATCCACCACGGAGTCCGCCATGCACGCGCGTGAAGAACTGAAAAATTTGCTCGACACCCTGGCCACACAGCGCGACGAACTGATCGTCCAGGCACACCTCGCCAGACTGGAGGCCGAAGAAGACTGGTTGAAGATGGAGCAACAACTCGAACACCTGCGCGCCAAAGCCGGCCAGGCAGGAGCCGTGGGCGTTGATACCGCGCGCGAAGTTCTGGCGGCGGCCAAGCTCGCCGGCGAGGAAATCGCCCGCGGCTACGAGCGTCTGCGCCGGACGCTGTAAGCACGCCAGACCCGGCTGCTGGCCAGCGCCGGCACCACCCTGGGAGCCCGGCCCATTAGCCGGGCCGCGACGCTGGCGCTACCCCAAAACACCCGCGCCTTGGGTGGGATGCAAGCTCGACATATCATCCGCCACGCCGGCCACGGCCGGCATTGGTGCCTGATAGAGCTAACACCAGAGGGGATCACATGACCGCACAAATCACATGGCTGTGTTTCGGCCTGCTCGGATTACTCCCGTTCGCACTCGGCTTCTGGGTATCCATCAACCGCGGCCGCGCCGGGGCCAATTACAGCTACTCGGACGACCCCACCCACCCCCTGCATAAGGCCGTGCGAGCCCACGGCAACGCTATCGAGTACGTGCCGACGCTGATGGTGCTCACCATCGCGCTCGACCGCATGCTGCCGGGCCAGGCCACGATGTGGCTGGTCGTACTCGCCACGCTGGGCCGCTATCTACACGCCATTGGCATGTTGACCTGCACCTCGCTGGGCGACCGTCACCCACTGCGCATAGCGGGCTCGGTATTGACCTACTTCCCGGGACTGATCATGGCGGTCCTGGTTATCCTGAAGGTGCTCTGACCGGGACCTGCGATGGGGCGGGTGCGCCAGCACAGACGCGCCCGCCCATCCGTTGGCGATTTCGCGGTAACAGGCGCGCGATTCGCTCACGCGCGCCGAGGCCTGGTCCGGGTTCCTGCACAGCGCCGTTTACGCGGCCTGCTCCAGGTCGCCCTTCACGGCCATCAAAAAACGCGCCGCCTCGCCGCCGGTGACAACCCGGTGGTCGAAGCTCAGCGATAGGGGCAATACGCGCCGCACGGCGGGCTGGCCGTCCACCGCCAGGACCTGATCGCGCGCGCGGCCGGCGCCGAGGATGGCCACCACCGGCGGTACCAGCAGCGGCACCGCGTAGCGGCCGCCGAGCGGGCCAAAGTTGCTCAGCATGATGCTGGCGCCGCGCATTTGCTCGGGTTTCAGGCTGCGCGTGCCTACGGCGGCCATCAAGGCATCAAGGGCCGTGCGCAGTTGCTTGGCTGACTTGCTGGCGGCATCGCGCAGCACCGGCACAAACAGGCCCTCCGGGCTGTCGACAGCGATGCCGACGTCGATTTTCTTCAGCAGCCGCCGGCCCATGTCCTCGCTATCGAACCAGGCGTTCAGCGCCGGCTCGGCCTGGCAGCCGGCGACCAGCGCCCGCAGCAGGCGTGTCATGGGGTCGCTGCCGGACGCCCAGGCGTGGATGTCGGCGTCCTCGAACAGTGCCGCGGTAGCCACTTCGGCCTGCGTTTTGGCCATGTTGACCGCCATCGCCCGGCGCGTGCCGGTGAGCGGTTCCAGCGGCCCGGTTTCGGCATAGATGCGCGCCACGCGCTCAACATCGGTCTTGATGATGGTGTTGTTGGGGCCGCCCGGCGTGACCGAGCCCAGATCCACACCCAGGCGCTTGGCGAGCGCGCGCACTGCCGGCGTGGCGCGAATGCCCACCGCCGGCCGGCCGACGCTTTGCGGGGTTTCGTCGAGCACCGCGCTGCCGGCCGCGACGTTGCCGACCACGGTACCGGCGTCGGCGCTGGCCCCGCCGACAAATTCCACCAGCGGGGCGCCGACCTCGACCCGCGCACCGACCTCGGCGCACAGGCGCTCGATCTCGCCGGTGCGTGGTGAGGGCACTTCGACCACCGCTTTATCGGTCTCGACCGAGACCAGCGGCTGGCCCTCGACCACGTGATCGCCGGGGCCGACGTGCCAGGACAGCAGTTCCGCCTCGGCCAGACCCTCGCCAAGATCGGGCAGCGCAAACACCTTTGCAGGTTCATTCATCGAATCAGTGCTCCAGTACGCGGCGGGCGGCCGCCAGAATCCGCTCCGGTCCTGGCAGGTAGCTGTGCTCCAGACGCGCCAGCGGCATCACCGTGTCGTAGCCGGTGACGCGCTCGACCGGCGCCAGCAACGAGAACAGGCCAGGGCCGGCGAGCAGGGCGGCGATTTCCGCGCCGAAGCCACCGCTGAAGGGCGCTTCGTGGACGATCACGCAGCGTCCGGTCTTGGCCACCGACGCCAGCAGGGTGTCGGTGTCGAGTTGTTGCAGCGTGGCGACGTCGATCACCTCGGCGCTGACGCCACCCTCGGCCAGGCTGTCGGCCGCACTGAGGCAGTCATGCACGCTGGCGCCCCAGCTGACCAGGGTCAGGTCGCTGCCCTCGCGCAGCACGAAGCACACATCCAGCGGCAGCGCCTCGCCGTGATCGACGACCTCCTCTTTCATGGAGCGGTAGATGCGTGCCGGCTCCAGGAACACCACCGGGTCGGGGTCGCGGATGGCGGCCAGCAGCAGGCCGTAGGCGCGTGCTGGCGATGACGGAATCACCACCCGCAGCCCGGGAACGTGAGCCAGCATCGCCTCGTTGCTCTCGGAGTGGTGTTCCGGCGCGTGGATGCCACCACCGCACGGCGCGCGCAGCACCATGGGGCAGGTAAGGCGCCCACGGGTGCGATTGCGCAGCCGGCTGGCATGGCTCACCAGCTGGTCGATGGCCGGGTAGATAAAACCCGAGAACTGGATTTCCGCCACCGGGCGCAGGCCCTCGGCGGCCATGCCAACAGCTACCCCGGCGATCAGGTTTTCCGCCAGCGGCGTGTCCATGACCCGCTCGCCAAAGCGCTGCTGCAGACCAACGGTGGCGCGAAACACGCCACCGTTGACACCCACGTCCTCGCCCAGGACCACGACCGTGGGGTCATCCGCCAGGGCGCGGGCGAGCGCCAGATTGACGGCCTCGACCAGGGTGCGTTGCTCAGCCATGGGCGGCTCCGGCCACGTCGGCGCGCTGCCCGGCAAGACTGGTCGGCAACTGCGCGTGGAGATAGTCGAACATATCGGTCGGATCCTGCGCTGGGGTGGCCAGATAGGCCGCGACCGCGCGCTCGACCTGGGCATCGCAGTCGCTGATCAGCCGCTCCTCGTCGGCCGCGCTCCACAGTCCCTGCCCGGCCATGAACTGTCGCTGCCGGGGCAGCGGGTCGCGCTTCCAGGCGGCGCTGACTTCGGCCTCCGGACGGTAGCGGCGGGCGTCATCGGAGGTGGTGTGATCACCCAGGCGGTAGGTCAGGCCCTCGACCAGAGTCGGCCCATCGCCGCGCCGCGCCCGGGCCAGCGCCCGCCCCATCACCTGACGCACCGCCAGCGCGTCGTTGCCATCCACCTGTTCGCCGGGTACACCGCCGGCGACGGCCTTTTGCGCCAGCGTGGCGCAGGCCGTCTGTTTGGACAGTGGCACCGAGATTGCCCACTGGTTGTTGCTGATCACGAACACCAGCGGCAATCGCCACACGCCGGCCAGGTTCAGCGCCTCGTAAAAATCGCCTTTCGAGCTGGCGCCGTCACCCAGGCAACACACCGCCACGCGCTTTTCGCCGCGCAGGCGCATGGCGCTGGCGACACCGGCAGCGTGCGTGCACTGGGTCGCGATGGGCACGCAATACGGAAAGTCCCGCCGCGGGCCGGCAAAGTCGCTGCCACGCTCGTCGCCACCCCAATAGCGCAGCAGTTCTTGCATGGCCACGCCACGCACCATCAGGGCACCGGCCTCGCGGTAAGTTGGCAGCAGCACGTCGTCGGCGCGCATGGCGTCCGCCAGTCCGACGTGCAGCGCTTCGTGACCCAGGCTGGAGGCGTAAGTCCCGAGCTGGCCGGTGCGTTGCAGACGCACCGCGCGCTCGTCGAAGCGGCGCGTCAGCACCATCCAGCCGTACAGGCGGCGCAGTGCGGCAGCGCTGATACGCGGCAGCCGACCAAGCGCCTGGCCGCGTTCGTCGATGAGCTGGTGATGGGCGACGCTGAAACGGGCGACGGTGGTTTTCACGCTTCCCCTCCGGTTAATGGTCCCGGAGTTGTAATGCCTGCAGCCGATCAGGGCAAGGCCGATTCCAGGATGTCCCAATAACCGGCGCGTGCGCCGCCCCTCCAGGGCGGACGCGACGAGCGCTGGGGATGAGGAAGCAGGCAGAACCGAAAAAAAAAGCGGCGGGGGCCGGAATGGTGGGGTGCCAATCACCATCGGGAGGGAGGAGGGGAAGGTGCCCGGCCCCCGCCGAGTTTAACTACAGCAGGTAGCGTGCCAAGAGTGAGAAACGGCGTGTTTACGTAGCTGATGCGCCTGGAGGCGACGGTACCGGCAGCAGCCGCGCACTGGAACGGGGACCACTCAATGCCGGGCGCACCAAAGACGGGCTGCGATCATGCCGCCCAGCCGCGGGTATTGAGTATTGAAAGACGGGAAAACGGCCGGCGGCGCTTTCGCCGCGGCCCCGTTTCAGACGATCAGCGCGAACACCATGCCCACCGCAACAATGGCGGCGACGGTGGCGATCAAGGCCTTGGGCAGGGTGTTGATCATGCGCTACAGGAACGTGCCGCGAGGGCAGACTTCAGAATTGGCTCCCCGGGACGGGCTCGAACCGCCGACCCAGTGATTAACAGTCACTTGCTCTACCAGCTGAGCTACCGGGGAAAAGGAGGCCGCGTAGTCTAGGTGCCGGCCCGCCGGCCGGTCAAGGCACGGGCGGGCGCTCAGCCCAGCGCCGCCTTGAGCCGGCGCATGGCTTCCTTGAGGTTGTCCAGGCTGGTGGCGAACGACAGCCGCAGGTAACCCGGTGCGCCAAACGCGCTGCCCGGCACCAGGGCCACCTCGGCCTTTTCCATCAGCCAGGCAGCGAACTGGACGTCGTCGCCGACGCCCGGCGTGGCGGCGATGGCATCGGCCACGCTGAAGAAACAGTAAAACGCCCCGTCGGCCGGCGCGCAGCGGATACCCTTGATGTCGTTCAGCGCCGCCACCACGTAGTCGTGGCGCTGCTTGAAGGCGGTGTTCATCTGCTGGATGAAGCCCTGGTCGCCCTCCAGGGCGGCCTGCGCCGCCACCTGCGAAATGGAGCAGGCGTTGGACGTGCTCTGCGACTGGATCTTGGCCATCTCGCCGATGACGCGCGCGTCACCGGCGGCGTAGCCGATGCGCCAGCCGGTCATGGAATAGGCCTTGGAGACGCCGTTGAGCACCATGGTGCGCTCGTACAGCGCCGGGCAGGCGTTGACGATGTTGCGAAACGGCGCGCTGTCCCAGCGCACGTGCTCGTACATATCGTCGCTGGCAATCCACACCTGCGGATGGCGCAGCAGTACCTGGCCCAGGGCGGCCAGTTCGGCCTCCGAATACACGCTGCCGGTCGGGTTCGACGGGCTGTTGAGCACCAGCAGCTTGGTGCGTGGCGTGATGGCGGCCTCCAGCTGCGTCGGGCTGATCTTGAACTGGCTGTCGAGGCCGGTTTCAAGCACCACCGGCGTGGCGCCGGCCAGCAGCACGATGTCCGGGTACGAGACCCAGTACGGCGCCGGGATGATGACCTCGTCGCCCTCCTCCAGCAGCACCTGCGCCAGGTTGTAGAAACTCTGCTTGCCGCCGGACGACACCAGTACCTGCGCCGGCTGGTAGGTGAGGCCGTTCTCGCGCGCGAACTTGTCGACGATGGCACGGCGCAGCTCGGGCGTGCCCTCGACCGCCGTGTACTTGGTAAAGCCGCTGTCGATGGCGGCCTTGGCGGCGTCCTTGACGTGCTGCGGCGTGTCGAAATCCGGCTCGCCGGCGCCCAGGCCAATGACCTTGCGCCCGGCGGCCTGCAACTCCTTGGCCTTGGCGGTGACCGCCATGGTGGCGGACGGCTTGATGGCCGCGACGCGGGCGGCGAGCTTCAGTTCCACGGTACAGACCCCGATCTGGGCAGGTGACAAAAAAAGGGCGGCTAATATACGGGTTTGCCTGTCGCCAGCGTACCCCATGACCGAACCGTTCCAGCTTGTCAGCCCTTTCGAACCAGCCGGCGACCAGCCGCAGGCCATCGCACGCCTGGTCGAAGGCGTGCAGGCCGGCGAGGACGCGCAGGTGCTGCTCGGCGTCACCGGCTCGGGCAAGACCTTCACCATCGCCAATGTCATCCAGGCGGTGCAGCGGCCGACGCTGGTGCTGGCGCACAACAAGACCCTGGCGGCGCAGCTGTACGCCGAATTCCGGGATTTTTTTCCGCACAACGCGGTCGAGTACTTCGTCTCCTATTACGACTATTACCAGCCGGAAGCCTACGTGCCGGCGTCCAACACCTATATCGAAAAAGACGCCTCCATCAATGCGCAGATCGAGCAGCTGCGTCTGTCCGCCACCAAGGCGGTGCTGGAGCGTCGCGATGTGATCGTGGTGGCGTCGGTATCAGCCATCTACGGCCTGGGCGACCCACGCATGTACCTGAGCATGGTGCTGCACCTGTCGCGCGGTGAGCGTATCGACCAGCGCGCCATCCTGCGCCGCCTGGCCGAGCTGCAATACACGCGCAACGACCTGGAACTCAAGCGCGGCACCTACCGCGTGCGCGGCGAAATCGTCGACGTGTATCCGGCGGACTCCGAGACCGACGCCGTGCGCATCGAGCTGTTCGACGACGAGATCGAGTCCCTGGCGTATTTCGACCCGCTGACCGGCGCCATCCAGCGCCGCGTGCCACGCCTGACCATCTACCCCAAGACTCACTACGTCACGCCCAAGGAGACCATTCGCGCCGCGGTGGATCAGATCCGGGTCGAGCTGGGCGAACGGCTGCAGGCCCTGCGCGCCGCCGGCAAGCTGGTCGAAACCCAGCGCCTTGAAGAGCGCACCCGCTTCGACATGGAAATGATGCAGGAACTCGGCTACTGCTCCGGCATCGAGAACTACTCGCGCTACCTGTCCGGCCGCGGTCCCGGCGAGGCGCCGCCGACCCTGTTCGACTACCTGCCGCCCGACGCCCTGCTGGTGGTGGACGAAGCGCACGTCATGACGCCGCAGCTGCGCGCCATGTACCGCGGCGACCGCTCGCGCAAGGAAGTGCTGGTCGACTACGGCTTTCGCCTGCCGTCGGCGCTCGACAACCGGCCACTGAAATTCGAGGAATGGGAACGCCTGGCGCCGCAGGCCATCTTTGTGTCAGCCACGCCCGGTCCGTACGAACTGGGCCGCACCTCCACCATCGTCGAACAGGTGGTGCGCCCGACCGGCCTGGTGGACCCGGAAGTCGAAATCCGTCCTGTCGCCAGCCAGGTGGACGACCTGCTGTCCGAGATCACCCGCTGCGCCGCCGCCGACCAGCGCGTGCTGGTGACCACGCTGACCAAGCGCATGGCCGAGGACTTGACCGATTACCTGGCCGAGCACGATGTGCGCGTGCGCTACCTGCACGCCGACGTCGAGACCGTGGAGCGCTCCGAGATCATCCGCGACCTGCGCCTGGGCGCCTTCGACGCGCTGGTCGGCATCAACCTGCTGCGCGAGGGCCTGGACATGCCGGAAGTGGCCCTGGTGGCCATTCTCGACGCCGACAAGGAAGGCTTCCTGCGCTCCGAACAGTCGCTGATCCAGACCATCGGTCGCGCCGCGCGCCACCTGAACGGCCGCGCCATCCTGTACGCCGACCGCATCACCGGCTCCATGCAGCGCGCCCTGGCCGAGACCGACCGCCGACGCAACAAGCAGAGGGCTTTCAACCTGGAGCACGGCATCACCCCGCGCGGCGTACAAAAGGCGGTCGCGGAACTGCTCGACATCGGCCGCAGCGAGGCCGGCAGCAACGCACGCCGCACGCAGGCCAAAGTGGCCGAGCCAGCGGCCGAATACCAGGCCCTGTCATCAAAACAGCTCGGCCAGCTCATCGCCCGCCTGGAGCAGGATATGTACCGCCACGCCGAGAACCTGGAATTCGAACAGGCGGCGCAAGTACGGGATCGCATTCACACCATTCGGGAGACTGCGCTGCGCGGTGGGGCTGTGGATATTGCCCTGCCGTGAACGGCTGCCGCATTGCTGCTCACGGCGGCGCTGTGCTACTGTTCGGGCCGTTTTCAGGCGCGTAGCTCAGTTGGTTAGAGCACCACCTTGACATGGTGGGGGTCGTTGGTTCGAGTCCAATCGCGCCTACCAGAAATCAAAGCCCGCAAGCTCGCGCCAGCGCCGGGCTTGCGGGCTTTTCCGTATCGGGGCCCACGGATTCCGGGACGCCTATGATCGAGCCCCTGCTGCTGACCACCGTCCGGGTTTCCACCTTCGACGGCGATCGACCCCTTACCGGGGCCAGCGGGTTTTTCTTCGAGCGCGACGGGCGCGTATTCCTGGTCACCAGCCGGCATGTGGTGATCGACACGCCCAGCGACCATAACCCCGACCGTCTCGAAATCGAGTTCCACGCCGACGCGCAAAATCTGGTG
>NZ_JBFIII010000078.1 GCF_041601295.1 Immundisolibacter sp. | reverse complement strand
GCCCAGGTGCGCCGACGCCATGCCTGGCTGCCGGCGCATATTGCCTTTCGGCTGGCCCGCAACTATGGCACCCGCATCGACCATATCCTGGACGGCGTGCACCATCTGGGCGGCCTGGGGGAAGCGGTGCTGCCCGGCTTGTATGCGGCTGAGTTGCGGTATCTGGTACACGAGGAATTCGCTCGCACGGCCGAGGACATCCTGTGGCGGCGGACCAAGCTGGGCCTGGTGGCGCCGCCGGGTGCCGACATGCACCTGCAAGCCTGGCTGGATGGTGCCGGGCTTACCCGGGCTTGAACCAGGAGGGCGACTGCGATGGCCTATTTGCTGGCTCTGGATCAAGGCACGACCAGCTCGCGCGCGTTGGTTTTCGACACCGATGGCGCGCTGGTGGCGATGGCTCAGCAGGAATTTGCCCAGCATTTCCCGCAGCCCGGCTGGGTGGAGCATGACCCGGAACTGATCTGGCAAAGCCAGCTTGCCGTGGCGCGCCAGGCGCTGGCGCGGGCCGGGATCGGCGGGCGGGACCTGCTGGGCCTGGGCATTACCAATCAGCGCGAGACGACGCTGCTGTGGGAGCGCGCGACCGGGCGGCCGATACACAACGCCATCGTCTGGCAGGACCGGCGCACGGCCGAAGCCTGCGACGCGCTCAAGGCGCAGGGTTTGGAGGCACTGTTTCGCGAGCGCACCGGCTTGCTGCTTGATCCGTATTTTTCGGGCACCAAGCTGGCGTGGATGCTGGACACGATTCCCGGCGCACGGGCGCGCGCCGAGCGCGGCGAACTGGCCTTCGGCACCGTGGACAGCTGGCTGATCTGGCGCCTCACGAATGGCCGCGTGCACGTCACGGACGTGACCAACGCCTCGCGCACGTTGATGTTCGATATCCGTGCCCAGGGCTGGGACGATGACCTGCTGGCGCATTTGCGCGTGCCGCGTGCGGTGCTGCCGCAGGTGTTTTCTTCGGCGGCGGATTTCGGTACCACCGAAGCGGACTGTTTCGGCGCGCCGGTACGCATCGGCGGCGTGGCCGGCGATCAGCAGGCGGCCCTGTTCGGCCAGGCTTGCACCACCCCCGGCATGGTCAAGAACACCTACGGCACCGGCTGTTTCATGCTGATTCATACCGGCGAGCAGATAACCCCGGCGGCGCAGGGTTTGCTGACGACCGCCGCCGCCCAGGGGCACGGGGCGCCGGCTTATGCCCTGGAAGGCAGCGTCTTCGTGGCCGGCGCGCTGGTGCAGTGGTTGCGGGATGGGCTGGGCATCATCGAAAGCTCAGGCGACATTGAGGCCCTGGCCACCTCGGTGCCGGACACGGCGGGCGTTTACCTGGTGCCGGCGTTTGTCGGTCTGGGTTCGCCGTACTGGGATCCGGCTGCTCGCGGCGCGCTGTTCGGCCTCACGCGCGGCGCGACCGGCGCCCATATCGCCCGCGCCGCGCTGGAGGCCATCGCCTTCCAGTCGGCCGAGTTGCTTGAGGTCATGCAGGCGAGTACCGCCAAACCGATCGAGGCGCTGCGGGTCGATGGCGGCGCGACCGCCAATGCACTGCTGATGCAGATCCAGGCCGACCTGCTGGGTATTCCGGTGGTGTTGCCGCGTATCCGGGAGACCACCGCCCTGGGCGCGGCCTACCTGGCCGGCCTGCAGGCCGGCGTGTGGGGTTCGGCGGCCGATATCGCTGGCTATTGGCAATCCGAGCGCGTCTTCGAGCCGGCCATGTCCCGCGACCAGGCAGCCACGCGCATGGCACGCTGGCGCGACGCGGTCTCGCGGACCCGCGGTTGGGAAACCGCGCTTGACGCGCGGGCCTGACCCAACCCGCGCCCACGTCGGTAATGAGGGTATGCCGGATGTGCGTGTTACAGGGTGGTGTTATCCATCCTGCGCCCGACGCTTCACGGCCGGATGCCACTGGGCGCGCGTCACGCCTGGGGCCACCGCGCTCGCCTAAACTGGGCCAGGGCACCTGAGAATCACCTGGAGCATGCAATGACGCACGGCGTTGACCTGACGGACCTGGCCAGGAAGATCCAGGCCCAGACTCTGTCCGAAGCCGCGCAGGCGCTGGCAGGCCGCACGCCGCAGGAGGTCGAGTATGTCCTCGCGCGGTTGCCGGAGGCCCAGGGCCTGGCCATCGCGTCCTATCTGGCGGATGGCGCGGGGCCGCACACCGCCGACTCGGACACGGCCATGGCGGGTGTGGAGGAATTCGTCGAGGAACTGCTCAGCCCGATCCCGGCCGCCCTGCCGGCGGACTGCACAGCGGCCGAGGCCATCGCCTTTATGGTGAAGGCCAAGGACGTTTCGGACATTACCTATATTTACGTAACCGCCGCGCAGCGTCTGGTCGGGGTGGTGGCGATGCGCGACCTGATCCTGGCCGGCCCGTCCCAGACCCTGTCCCAGATCATGACCGCCGAACCGTACGCGTTTACCGGCGACACTCCGATCCGCGAAGCCATCGCCGAGGCCATGCACCGCCACTACCGCATGTACCCGGTGGTGGATGAGAACCAGCAGATGGTCGGTGTGGTCAGGGCGTGGAAACTGTACGAGCGCATCGCTAGCGAAATCAGCGCTCAGGCCGGTGCCCAGTACGGTGTCTCGCGCGAGGAGCAAATCGGCACCTCGGTGCTGGCGGCATTTCGCATGCGCCATCCCTGGTTGCAAGTGAACCTGCTGACCGCCTTTGCCGCGGCTTTCGTGGTCGGCATGTTCGAGAACACGATCACCCAGATGGTCGCGCTGGCGGCCTTTCTGCCGGTGCTGGCCGGCCAGAGTGGCAACACCGGCTGCCAGGCCATGGCCATCACCCTGCGTGGGATGACCCTGGGCCAGCTGGCCGATTATTCGGTGCGTGACCTGCTGCGCAAGGAGATTCTGCTCGGCGCGCTGAATGGACTGCTGGTGGGTGTGGTGGCGGGCGCCGCCATGTTCGGCTACGCCACGATGTCGGACTCGGCCCGGCCATTGATGCTGGGCGTGGTGGTTCTCGTCGCCATGATCGGCGCCTGCGTCGGCAGCGGCGTTCTCGGGGTTCTGGTGCCGCTGACGCTCAAGCGCCTCGGTGCCGACCCGGCCACCGCCAGCAGTATTTTCCTGACCACCTTCACCGACATCATGGGCATGGGCCTGATGCTGTTTCTGGCCACCGGCCTCATTATGTGAGGCGGGCACGGAGCAGCTGCCAGCTTGGCCCAGGCTGCCCTAGGGAACCGCTGATTTATTCAGCGGCTCCCCCAGCGCAGGGACGCGCTGCCAAAATCTGTGGCTGTAAGTCACTGATTTTGTGAGTCATCGGAAAACCACGCTTTTCCGATGACGGGCGCTGACAAATCCAGGACGGATTTATTCAGCGCTTCCCTAGTGGCGCAGCAGCAAGCGGCGCAGGCTGCGGTCTATCCACTGCGCGGTGAGCTTTTCCTGCACGCCGTTCTGGCGCAGGCGCTGGCCCAGGCAGGCGAAATCCACCTCGTCCAGCGGCTGGTCCTGGTTGAAGCAGGTGAACACCGGCGCCAGCGGCGTGCCGCTGGCCGGATCGCGCCGTCCCTGCAGGCACTGGGCGCACACCTCTTTCATCATGCATTGCATCGGTGAGTTGATGGAGCCGATGGCGACGTGCGGCTTCAGCAACGGCTTGAGCTCACCGTGGCGCGCGGCGGCCACGGCCGCCATCATGCGGTCCGAGCCGATGACGATCATGCGGTCGACGTCCGACAGGGCAATCGACACCTCGCCCAGTTGCCCCGTCGCATAGGCGCGCATGGCCTGCACCATGTTGCCGGTGAAGGCGCGGTCCTGCGCTCGGCCGGGCGTGAAGCCGGGCGCTTCATCGCAGGCCCAGACGACCACGTCGGCAGCGGCTTCGACGTCCGCCACGCGGTAGCGGTCCCGCGCGAATTTGTAGCCGGCGAAGTAGACCACCCGTGAGCCTTTCTCGCGCAGCGCCCGGCCGATCGACAGCAGCACCGCGTTACCCAGGCCACCGCCGGCCAGCAGCACGGTCTCGCCGGCCGGGATCTCGGTCGGCGCGCCGGTGGGGCCCATCAGCACCACCAGTTCGCCGGGCAACAGATGCGCGCAGATGTCCGACGAACCGCCCATCTCCAGCACGATCAGCGCCACCAGGCCGCGCGCCTGGTCTACCCAGGCGCCGGTCAGGGCAAGACCCTCCATGGCCAGCGTGGTCGCGTCGTCGCGTCGCGCCAGGGTCTCGAAATTCTGCAATCGGTAGAACTGGCCCGGCTCGAAGCGTCGCGCCGCCAGGGGCGCGTACACCACCACTTCCACGATGGTCGGCGTGAGGCGCTCGACGCGCTCGACGCGCGCCCGCAGCAGATCGTGCAGGCGGTGCTGGAACGCGCCTGCGCCCTCGGCGCTGGCCGGTGCGCGCGCGGCCAATAGTCGGCTGACCACCGGGTAGCCGCGCTTGGCGCTGGCCATGGCCTTGACCACGTTGCCGGCGAAGCTCGGGTGCAGGTCGCCGAAAAAACTCACCGCCCGGCCGTCGGACCGCAGTTCGGTCAGCATCGGCACCTCGCCGGACTTGGCCAGGCGTGGCGCCGCGTGTGGCGCGCCGCTTTCATCAAGACTGCGGAAATAACCGCCGTCCAGCTCCAGCGCACTGGGCGCCTCCCGCTGCAACACGGTGTTTGGCACGGTGCCGGCGGCGACCAGAATGGCGCGCGCGGCCAGCACCTGCCGCTGTCCGGTGGCGGTGAGGCGGCCGTCAGCGCCGACGCTTTGCCGTTCGACTTCGAGCCCGCTGGCGTGGCCGTGGGTATCCACCTGTACCGCGGTCGGTGCCAGGCACTCGGCGAACTCGACGCCTTCTTCCAGCGCTTTGAGGACTTCTTCGTGGTTCAGCGTGTAGCAGGGGGCGTCGACCAGGCGTCGCCGATAGACCAGCGTGGCGCCACCCCAGGACTTGAGCAATTCCAGCAGGCGCGGGGCGCGACGCTCGGCGGCAGCCGCCGCGCGTTCGGCACCGATGGCCCGCGCATGGGTGATGAACTCGTCCGCGATGTCGCGTTCTTCGTCATTCCAGGCCGCGCGCACGGCGTCCAGCCCGCGTTCGGCGCACAGCGTTTCGTAGCGGACCAGGAATTTCTCCACCTGCAAGGGGTAGTACGCCAGCGCCTCGGTGGCGGTGTCGATGCCCGTCAGGCCGCCGCCGATTACCAGCACCGGCAGGCGCAATTGCAGATTGGCGACGGAATCGTGTCGCGACGCGCCGGTCAGTTGCAGCGCCATCAGGAAATCGGAGGCCTGGCGCACGCCGCGGGCCAGGCCGTTGGGCACGTCCACGTACCGCGGCCGGCCGGCACCCATGGCCAGTGCCACGTGGTCGAAGCCCAGGCTGAACGCGTCGTCCAGCGTCAGCGTGCCACCCACGCGCACGCCGCCGTGCAGGCTGAACCCGGCCCGCCGTTCCAGCAGCAGGCGAATCAGCTTCAGGTAGTTCTTGTCCCAGCGCACGGTGATGCCGTACTCGGCAACACCGCCGAAACCGGCCATGACGCGTGTGTCCAGGGACTCGAACAGCTCCTCCACGTCGTGGATCAGGCGCGGCAGGCGGCGTGTGCCGTCGGTCTCGACGCCGGTCAGCTCCGCCGGCAGTGGCTCGATCTTGAGGCCATCGACGCCGACCACGGCGTGGCCGTCGTTCAGCAGGTGGTGCGCCAGCGTGTACCCAGCCGGACCCATGCCGGCGATCAGCACCTTGCGGCCAGTGGCGGGAAGCGGCAACGGGCGTTTCAGATCGAGTGGGTTCCAGCGCGTGAGCAGGCTGTAGATCTCGAAGCCCCACGGCAGGTCCAGCACGTCCTTGAGCGTGCGCGTCTCAACCTGCGGGATGTCGACCGGTTCCTGCTTCTGGTAGATGCAGGCCTTGGCGCAGTCGTTGCAGATGCGATGCCCGGTGCCGGCCACCATCGGGTTGTCGATTGTCACCACCGCCAGCGCGCCGACGCTGTAGCCGTGCGCCTTCAGGTGGTTCATCTCGGAGATGCGCTGGTCCAGCGGGCAGCCCTGAAGCGGCACCCCCAGTGGCGTGTTGCGGAAGCCACCGGATTTGTCACGCAGGCCGTGCGAGCATGAATCGCGGCTCTGCTTGTGGCACCAGATGCAGTAATTGGCGTGATCCTGGGCATAGGTCAGATCGCCGCCGGGGTCGGTCAGCGCAAAGCCCTCGCGCTGGCGCAGTTGTTCCGGCGGCAGCGTGTAGCGGGTAATCGCCTTCTCGTGGACTTCCTGGACGGGTACCAGGTGCTGCGGGTCGAGCTTGTGCGGTTCGCGAAACAGCACGCCATCGCCATGGCGCGCGCGGCCGGCTGGGGTGTGCAGTGCCCAGGCGGCGTAGCGCAGGGCCAGCTCCAACGCGGGTGCATGCTGCTGCGAGGCTTCGCTCCAACGGTTGACGTGGCGGGCAAAGGCCAGCTCGGTCAGCGGTTCGCCCATCATGTCGGCGAGCGCCGCCTCCAGGGCTGCGCCGTCCTCGTCCAGCGCTTGCTCCGGGGTGATCTTGTGCGCCGCCTGGCGCTGTACGAACTGGCGTTTGCAGCCGAACAGTGGCGCCAGTTCATGGTGGCGGGCCTGCAAGCTGCGCACCTGAGCACCGACCCCGAACAGTTCGCCGATGAAATCTTCCAGCTGCGGCGCGAGCTCCAGCAGCAGTTCGCTATCGGCCTGGTCGACCAGGTCGGCGGGCGCCGCGCGCGCCGCCAGTAGCCGATCGAGCAGGGAGTGATCGCCGGCTCGCAACCAGGACGCGAAGGCGTGATCCAGCTGAACCAGCGCAGCGTCGTCGTAGAGCAGCTCGGTTGGAAGGTCAAAGCCGAGCTGCAAAGCGGGCGTAGCGGAAGACATGGCGGCGCGGGGACTTGCGGAGGATCGCCTATTGTAGGCGAGGCGCCCGCTCGGGCCGCGCCCGGAGCGGTCGCTACAATTCCATACCCGGCAGCGCCTGTTGCAGGGTAGCGGTTGCCAACCGCGCTGCCGCCGGGCTGTCGGCGACGAGGCCCAGCAAGACGCCCGGCAGGGCGTACTCGGCGACCACGTGCTGGTTGATCAGCGTGGTTCGGGAGCGGTCGTCGGCACTGCCGCGAAATACGAATACCGCCACCTCACCGGCCGATGTCACCAGAACCAGGTGCGCGGCCTGGCGCAGCAGCACATGGCAGGGGTGGGCGTAATGAACCTGCTGCAGGGGACCGGTCAGGGTCAGTCCATAGGTCGCCAGCAACTGCTCGATTTGCGGGGCGGGTATGGCCTCGGTTGCCAGCGGGCTGGAGTCGTGGCGGGCCTGCGCCAGCATGGCGGCCGACAGATCATCAGTGCGGTCGAAAACCTGCCACACAACCACAGCGGTCAGCAAGCTGGCAGCGGCGCCGGCCAGTGCCAGCTGCCGACCGGTGTACATCGCGCGCCTGGCCGGTATCGCCTGGGTGTCACCCAGGCCGCGCAGGGCGCCACAAACGGCCCGGTACTGGCGCAGGTAGCGCCGGCAGCCTTCGCAGACCAGAAGATGCAGGCGAATCGCCAGTCGCTGGCGCCAGCCAAGCTGGCTTTCCAGGTAGTCAGTGGCCTGTTCGGTAAAGTCTCGGCAGCTAATCATTCCCGATCCGGCGGCAGAATGTCCTGAGGCAATGCCCAGCATGCGCCAGGCGGCGCTTCACCGGCTTTAGTCGCGGCGCCGGGCCGAATGTTACAGACCGTGCCGGTAACCGGCCCGGTCAGCTGCGACCGGGCATACCCGGTAGGCGGGGCATTCCTGGCATGGACGGACCGGCTGGCTCTTCGCGCGGCGGCTCGTTCGATTCCAGTACGTCTTCCAGTGTGGGTGTGAAGGTTTCGGCGGTGTGGGGCGGAATCACGAACACCCAGTCCGCCAGACGCTGATTGAGGTGCTCGGCCTGCGGTGCCACGGCGGCGCGTTGTTCGGCACTGGCGCTGGCCGCCACCGCTGCGCTCAGACGCACATGCGGCACCTGATTCACCCGCACCGTACGGGCGGTGACAGACAGCCCATCGAAGGTATCAAACACGCTGCTGGTCGCCTGCCCCCAGTCGGCCGCAACTTCGTCCGGCTTGAAGACGTTTTGCAAGGTCAGGTGCTGCAAACCATAGGCCATGGCAGCAATGCCGGTGGCGCGCGGTTCGCGACCGGCCGGCACCCCGGAAAGCGTGAATGCCTCGCCCGGCTTGTCGCGCTGTACGGTAACCGGCGCACTGCCGGGATGGGTAACGGTGACCCGGCTTACTTGCGCCTGCGGCAGGTCGACGGCCTCGCCATGCAGCCACAGGGCTGGAGCACGCTGCGGGTCGGCCTGTCCCTCGGCCAGCCAGGTCTGGTCCTGGTCCGGACGGCGCAGGTATATCTGGCGTGGACCTTGCCCGGCTGCGGCGCGGTACTTGCCGAGCACCACCGCCGCTAGCACCGCGTCGCCCTCGCCCAACAGGCGGACCTGCGCGGCGCGCGAACCGGCCTGATCCGGAGAGGTGAGGTTCAGCGCCTGGTGTCGGGCCGGGTCGCTGGTGCGTGGCTCGATCAGGACCAACCCGGCCAGACCCTCCAGCAATGCCCGCACCTTGGCCGTGTCGGCCGGGAAGTCATGCTTCTCGACCACCGTCCACTCGCTGCCGTTGCCGCGCAGTGTGACCAGGTCGTCGGCCGAGCGGATTTCGATGCGCCGCACCTTGGCCGCTTGAGCGGGCAGGTCCGGAAACAGCTTTTCGGAACGAGCGTCGTAGCCGGTTCGCTGGCCGGTGTCCCGCACTGCCCAAATGGTGGCCAGTACCAACGCCAGCGTGACACCGGCAAGAATCCACTTAGCCCGTGACATGGCGATCTCCTGCCGGGCGTCGGCGGCCACGGGTGAGCGCGACCAGCGCCGCCGCAAAACCGATCAGCAGCGGAATAAGGCCGATGTTGATGAACTTCAGTTGCGTTTCGAGGCGGTCGATTTCCTGGCGCAGCTTGTGCTGCACTTCCCGCAGTTCGCGGCGCAGGCGCACTCGTTCGGTCTGGAAGCGCTCTATCTCCCGCTGTTGTTCGGCGCTTATCAGCGGTCCGGCCTGCTCGCCGCGCCGGGCTTGCAGTTCGGCCAGTTTCTGCTCGGTTTGTTGCAACTCCGACTGCAGGCGCTGCTCGGCGGCGCGAAACTCCTCCTGCGCCGCCCGATTCATGGCCTGGACCACGGTGAACGGTCGCGCATACGTGCCTTGCGAACGCACACCGATCAGGTCGCCACTGCCGGTGAGGTTGTCCACGGCGTTAATGAAGAAGGCGCCGTTGTCGGCGAAAGGCTCCACCATCCGGCTGCCGCGAAATTCGTTGACCTGGGCCCAGAACCGGTCGTAGATGAAGTCGGCATCGGCGACCACAATCAGGTTGGCTGGTACGGCGGATTGCTTGAGGACTTCGCTTGGCACCTCGGCGCCCTCAGGCGGGCCGTCGGGGAAGGCGGTTGTCAGAGTGCCCTGCACGCGGGCCGCCATTACAAAGTGCTCGTCGCCAGGCTTGAAGTCGCGCAGCAGACTGCCTGGGTCGGGCTTGTCCAGACCGTCGGTGCCGACCAACATCGCCTGCTTGCTGGATGAAATCAACGGCGTGAACTCGATTTTCGAGTCCGGCAACTTGGCCAGGGCGCCGACCGTATTCATGTACATCTGGCTCAGACGGGCGGTCACGATGTCCTTGCGGTCGAAGCGGCTGGATTTCAGGTCCAGCCAGACCAGGTATTCCTGCGGCGGCGCGTCCTCGCGAAAGGACACCAGGCGGGCCGCCTCGCGGTCGCCGATCACGCCCGGCTGGATCTGCATGCCCCAGGCGCCCAGCAGCGGACCCAGATCCGAACCCGCCTTGGGCAGGGTCATGGTGGGCATGATCGGGTCGCGCTGTGGCGGTTCGACGTCGCTGTAGGGATCGAGCAGCACCAGCGCACGGCCCCGGCGCAGCAGGTACTGGTCGATGGCGAACTGCGTCGCCGCCGACAGGTCCTTCGGGTGGATCAGCACCAGCAGGTCGGCATCGTCGGGAATTTTCTTGTCGAAACTCGACAGCACGCGGACCTCGAACAGTTCGCGCAACTGCTCGATCACCGCCCAGGCGGGGGTCTGCTGTTGCTGCATGGGCATCATCGACCCGTTCACGGGCAGCGAACTCATCACGGCTACCATCGGTCGACGCGACGTGTTCAGCTTGTAGATGAGGCGGGTCAGGTCGTATTCGAGGGTGTCCTCGCTACCGGGCGACAGGAACGGGATCACTTCCTCGCCGTCGGTCGTGTTGGTCGCGGCCAGGCCGAAGTAGGCGGTCTCGCCACCGGCTCCCCCAAGCGGCAGACCCCGCACGCCAAACTGTACCGCCCGGTCTTCGGCGTCCGAAAAGGGTTCGGGGTCGATCACCTTCAGCTGCAACTTGCCATGCGAGCGCTCGGCGTATTCCTTGAGCAGTGCCTGCACACGGGCGGCGTAGGCCTGAATCTGCGGCACATCGCGCAGCGCCTCGCGCGAGAAAAACAGGTTCAGCGTGATCGGTTCCTCGAGTTTCTCGACCACGGCCCGCGAGCCGGCGCTGAGCGTGTACAGGCGATTCTCGGTCATGTCCAGGCGCCAGCCGCCCAGCACTGTGGCGGCCAGGATGTTGACCGCCAGCAACAACACCACGGCCAGTACCAGGCTGCCGGTGGAAAGAACTCCGCGTCGCATGCGATTTCTCCTGCGGCCGGCGTCAGCCGGCGGCTTTCTTGGCTTCGACCAGCACCGTGTTGGCATACAGCCACACCCCGATCATGCTGGCGAAATAGACGATGTCGGGCAGTTCGATGACGCCGGTCTGGATAGCCTCGAAGTGACGCAGGAAGCTCAACGAGGCCACCGCCTGCGTCAGCCAGCCCGGCGCCCAGGCACCGAAGAAATCGAGCACGATTGGCAAGCCGCTGACGATGAACAGGAAGCTCACCACCACCGACAGCACGAAGGCGATCACCTGGCTCTTGGTCAGCACCGAGATGCAGGAGCCTATGGCCAGATACGCGCCGGCCATCAGCAAGCTGCCCAGATACCCGGCCATGATGGCGCCGTGATCCGGGTTGCCGAGGTAACTGACGGTAATCCAGATCGGGAAGGTCAGCGCCAGCGCCACTCCGGTGAACAGCCAGGCGGCCAGAAACTTGCCGACCACCGCCTGACCGGTGGTGATCGGCAGCGTCATCAGCAGTTCGAGCGTGCCGGTCTTGCGCTCCTCCGCCCACAGGCGCATGGCCACCGGCGGGATCAGTACCAGGTACAGGTACGGGTGGAACTGGAAAAACGCCACCAGATCGGCCTGGCTGCGCGAGAAGAACTGGCCGAGATAGAACGTGAAAATCCCGCTCATGAACAAGAAGATCACGATGAAAACATAGGCCAGAGGCGTATAGAAATAAGCCGCCAGTTCGCGCCGCATTACCGTCAGCATGGCATTCATGAGCGCGTCTCCCGGCCGCCAACTTCGTGTGTCATCTGGCGGAACACGTCATCGAGACGACCTTGCTCCACGTACAGCTCGTCGGCGTGCCAGCCGGCCTCGCGCAGCTTGCCGCTGACCGCTTCCAGAATGCTGCGCCCGTGGCTGGCCAGCAGACGCAGACGCAGATGCTCAGCGGCGTCCTCCAGCACCTCCACGCGGGCTACGCCAGGTACCGCCGCCAGTTGTTCGCGCTGGTCCGCCGGACCAGCCGGTAGCACCAGCACCACCGCGTTGTGATACTGCGAACGGCTGGCCAGCTCCGCCGGTCGGCCGTCGGCCAGAAGGCGCCCGCCGGCGATGATGACGGCGCGGCTGCAGATGGCCTCGACCTCTTCCAGGATGTGGGTGGAGATGATGATGGTCTTGTCGGCGGCGATGTCGCGGATCAGCTCGCGGACCTCGTGTTTCTGGTTCGGGTCCAGGCCGTCGGTGGGCTCGTCCAGGATCAACACTGGCGGGTCGTGCAGGATGGCCTGCGCCAGGCCCACGCGTCGCTTGAAGCCCTTGGACAGCGTTTCGATGGACTGGTCGAGCACCCCGCGCAGGGCCATGCGGTCGACCACGGCGTCGATTCGGCGGCGCCGGTCGGCGGCTTCCAGGCCGCGCACGCTGGCCACGAAATCCAGAAACCGCCGCGGCGTCATGTCGCCATACAGGGGCGCACCTTCGGGCAGATACCCGATGGCTGCCTTGATTGCCAGCGGCTGCGCCGACAGCGCCATGCCGCACACTTCGACCTCGCCGCCGGAGGGCGCCAGATAGCCGGTGATCATCTTCATCGTGGTCGACTTGCCGGCACCGTTTGGCCCCAGAAACCCGACTACTTCGCCACCACCGACGCTGAACGAAAGATCGTCCACCGCCCGCAGGGCACCAAAATCCTTGGTCAGATGACTGACCGTGACCCCTGGCTGCATGTTCCCCCTCTCAATTCAGATGCCTGCTGCCGTGGCGGCGATGCAAAGGCCCGGCATTCTAGCCACATGCCGCCATCGGCGCCCCAAGTTGGCTAACATTCGGCGTGGTTCGACCGCGCAGGACAAGGCAAGTTCATGACCGACGTGTTCACCGCTGCGGTGGTGCAGATGGTGTCTGGCAGCGAGTTGGCCGCCAATCTGGGCAGTGCCGGACGGTTGATTGCACAGGCCGCGGACCGCGGTGCTCGCCTGGTGGCCCTGCCGGAGAATTTCGCCCTGCTGGGCCGTCGCGAGCGGGACAAGTTGGCGCTGGCCGAAGCCGAAGGCGCGGGTCCGATCCAGGATTTTCTGGCCAGCACGGCGCAGCGGCATGGCGTCTATCTGGTGGGCGGCACCATCCCGTTGCGCGGTGCCGACCCGCAGCGGGTGCGCGCCGCCTGCCTGCTTCACGGCCCAGACGGTCGGCGCCTGGCGCGCTACGACAAGATGCACCTGTTCGACGTGGAAGTCGGCGCGGCCACCGGCGGCGGCGAGCACTATCGCGAGTCGGCCAGCATCGAACCCGGTGACCAGTTGGTTACAGTGGACACGGAACTGGGCTGGATCGGCCTGGCCGTGTGCTACGACCTGCGCTTTCCGGAGCTGTTCCGGGCGCTGCTGGCCCAGGGCGCGGAAATCCTGGTTTTGCCGTCGGCCTTCACCGAGACCACCGGCGCTGCCCACTGGCATCTGCTGTGTCGCGCCCGCGCGGTCGAGAACCTGTGCTACCTGCTGGCGCCCGGCCAGGGCGGGCTGCACGACAACGACCGGCGTACCTATGGCCACAGTCTGATTGCCGGGCCATGGGGCGATGTACTTGCCGAACACGCCGACAGCGGCCAGGGCATCGCCAGTGCCGACATTGACCTGGCTGCCTTGCAGCGCCTGCGGACGCGCTTTCCGGCGGTACAACACCGGCGTTTGTGAGTGGGCGTCGGAACTCGCGGATGAGCACCTCAGACGATTCTGACGCGGAGTCATCAACCTCCCTGGACAGGTCTTAATACTGACTCGGGCAGGGGCAGGCAGATCGCCGCGCGGATCGGCCGTAAACTCCTAGCGAAACAGCGCCCCGACACGCCGCCTGGTTGGTCCCAGAGTGGATGATCAGGCGGCTATCCCAGGAGGTTTGAATTTGGACACGGTTCGCTATTTCTCCAGCCTGCTGGTGATCGCCATCGCGACGGCGGGGCTTGCTGTTGGCGGTATCGGTGCCTGGACCGGCATCGGTTTGTTTGTGTTGTTGGCGCTGGTCGACAGCGCCATGCAGCCGGATTATCGCCAGCGCCAGATTCGCTACCCGGCCATGGTCCGGGCCTTGCCGTACCTGCATTACCCGGCGCTGCTGGCGTTCTGGATGGTGTTTGGCTGGCAGCTGGGCGTGGGTGCCATCAGCGGCTGGCACATTCTGGGCGGGGTGCTGTCGGTCGGGGTGTGGAACGGCACTATCGGCCTTGCCACGGCGCATGAGCTGATGCACGGCAAGTCGCTGCTGGCGCGCACCGGGGCGGACCTGATTGGCACCTGTTATGGCATTCCCATTACCGATCTTGGGCACGTCCACGTGCATCACATTCACCTGGATACGCCACAGGATGGCGACACGCCGCGGCGGGGCGAATCGCTGTACCGGTTCGTGCTGCGGTCGGTGGCGGCGCAGATCGGCGCCACCTTCGAACTCGAATTTGCGTACCTGGAGAAAATCGGCAAATCGCCCTGGTCGCCGCGTGGCCGGCTGTTCTGGGGGGTGGTGTTCGAACTTGGCTTTGCGGCCGGTTTCATTTATCTGGCCGGCTGGATAGGCCTGCCGATTCTGCTGCTGACCTGGGTGCTCGGCTTCACCGTGATGGCGGACTATAACTATGTACAGCACTACGGTCTGGTGCGGGTGCCTGGCTCCACCATCAAGCCGCACCACGCATGGAACCATCTGCGGCCCCTGAGCCGGGTTCTGGCCTACGAGATCACTACCCATTCCGAACACCATCTGAATCCGGATGTGACCTATGTTTCGCTGACGCCGATGCCGGACGCACCGCAAATGCCGAGTCTGCTGGTGTGTTTTCTGGCCAGTATCCTGCCGCCACTGTGGGACGGGCTGATCGCCAAACCCCGCTTGCAGCACTGGGACCGGCACTTCGCTTCAGCCGAGGAGCGGGTGCTCGCACAGCAGGCCAACCAGGCCGCCGGCTGGCCGGACTGGGCGGTCTGACCCGGTCGCTCCATTCCTGCTGAATACTCCGCCTGCCCGCAGCGTGCGGACGGGGTGTTCTCCATGAACCTGCCAAACACCGAATGCGAGGTCTAGCGACGGATGTACCAAAGCCTGTTGCCGATGATTCTGATTCTGGCATCGGGCCTTG
>NZ_JBFIII010000077.1 GCF_041601295.1 Immundisolibacter sp. | reverse complement strand
TTTCGGACGGATGCCGCGCCAGAGTCAGTGCGTGCTCGGCGTAATAATTCCGGTCCATGTCCGCGATTTGGAGGTCGACTTTATAAATGGTGGCTTTGAGGGCCATTGCTTGCTTCCGTTAAAGAATAAGGGCAGGCGCTCCGGGGTGGGATCACGGAATCTCTATCGTAATGCAGACCAGAAAAACGTTGCGAGCCCAACCTGCGCTGCCTGCTTATCCGTGCTTGGGCAGGGGGTATTTCAGTTCCCGAATCATGGCATCCAATGCCCCTTGTGAAAGACCATTACTTTCCAGAGCCAACCACTCCAGAATTGCGGACTCATGGCGAACCATCGATTCAAGGACAGGTTGGTCGTCGGCAGGGCCAGCCTGTGCTATTTGCGCAAAGCGGGAGTGGAAGTGCTCGATTGCTGGTGTTATTGTCGCAGCGAATTCTCGGAAGCTGCTCGCTGAGTTATAGGCGCCGAGCATGCCATCCACGCCGCTCAAGTCCATGTCTTCACTTAACGGAAGATTATATTTCGCGAGGAACGGACGCAGCCTGGCCTTGGTTTCTGTCTCAAGTTGAAGCAAGGTTCCGAAACGGTATCGATCATGGTCGTCTTTTGCCGCTTTGATCAAGGCGAGTGCCGATGCTTCGCCAAAAATTTCGCTCTCATACAGCTCTCGGATGCACGCGGGATAGGTGACAGGATTCATATAATCCACCTCGCTATTATTGCCATTTTTCGCGTCATACGATCGAAACCAGCTACGTTCCGGCAGGTTACGGCCTTCGCCTAACCCGCCCCACATGAGATCGTCGCCTTTCGGGTTTAATCCCCCATCAAAATCGACGCATCCCCAGGATTTGGGAAGAATAACTCCAGCCAATCCGGGCGCAGCGGGATGACCACCTCGGTGGTGATGCCGGGCAAGTAGCGGCGGGTGTCGACGTAGTAGTACTCCATCATGTCGCCAATGCGCCCGCCCTGAATGACAGGCATGCCGTGTTTTTCGAGTTCCGGCAGGGCGGCGGTGAATTCTTCTTTGGAGCAGATCGTCGGGAAAGTGTGGTGCATGCCTTCGCCGCGTTCCTTCAGGAATTCGTCGTACACGCATTTGTCGCTGCGTGGGGTGATCAGCTCAAAGCACAGCTCGCCCAGGCGCCCGACGTGGTTGTCGTAGGCGTGGTAGCAGGGCTGGCCGTAGTAAGTGGTTTCTTCCATGGTCACACCGGACTCGATCTGGAACTCGATCCAGCGCTGCATGCCGAAGAGTTTCTCCAGGTTGGCCTTGGTGCGGTTACGGTCGGCGCACACGACGCCGATGTGCAGCATCTTCGCCGTCGGCAGAAACTGCGGTCCCAGGTGGGCAAGGTCCATGTGCAGTACTTCGTCCGGCTTGATGACGTCCCGCCAGTCCGGTCGGCGCGGACAATGCACCTCGACGATGACGTTCGACAGGGCCTTGCGTGTGTCGAGCTGGTAGTAGTCGACGGCGTCGAAGAAGGTGCCGCTCTGGCGGACGCCGATGCCCTGGGTTACCAGTTCCGCGCGCAGGGCCTCGAATTGCTGTGGCTCGCACACGCTGGCGGCGACCCCGTGCATGCCCTCGCCGACGCCGTCGAGCATGGCCTGGTAGCTGGAGGGGCCGTCGACGGGCTGAATCAGCTCGATGCCAAGCTCACCGTTGTGGCCGTAAACGGAGATCCAGCGGTGTTGCGCGGGCTTGCCCTCGAACGTTGAATTGCTGAGGTATTTGCCGTCGACGCGAATTACTTCCCAGCGGTCGATGCCGAAGAAGCGCGCGAAGTTGCAGACCACCTGCCGGTAGTCGCGCACGACCACGGTGGTGTACTGCCATTGGCTGACTGGGATGGTTGGGGACATGGGGTATCTCCTCTTGGCCATTCACAAAAAAATCAGGCCGGGTCGAGCCGGCCTGAGGGGTTTATCCAAGGCAGCGTGCTGGGTGCCCGTTCAGGTAAAGGTGACGTCCTCGCCCATGCCGGCGATTTGCGCATAGGTGGGCGGTGCCACCACTTCCAGGAACATGCCACCGAGCTGTTCGCGGGTGTCCAGGAAGAACAGTTCGGCAATGCCGGCGATCTTGCAGTAGTTGGCCACCTTGACGCCCTGGCTGGTGTAGCGGCGCACCAGCTCCAGAGGATCCGGGTGCGACAGGTCGCCGACATGCTGCATGCCGTCGCCATAGGCGTTGACGAAATCGCCAAATATGGTTTGCCCGGACACCGGTTGGCACAGCTCGATCAGCGTGTCGCCCAGCTTGGCGAAGGCGGAAATCCATACGAACTCACACGGCTTGCCGTAGTACTCGGCTTTTTCCATGATGGCGGACGGGATTTCCATCTTGCGCCAGGTCTTCAGGCCCATCAGGCTGCCGAAGCCGCGGGCGGTTTTCTCCCAATCCTTCACTGCCATCGCCACGTGGTTGATGGGCCCAAGTCGTACGCCAAGATCGTTGATCATCGTCCCCTCCTTTATCTGTTGCGGAATAGTGGGCGCGTTCTTCATCGCTTCCATGTGCGGTGCCAGCACCTCGCTGGCGACTTTCAGTCCGAGCACCATGCCCGGAGCGCCAATGTAGAACATGGACTGCAACAGCGCCTCAATTATCTGCGGCGGACTGACGCCGGCGTGCAACGCGACGCGCATATGGTCCTTGAGCGGCCCCTCGCGCCCGAGCGCCAGATCGCTGCCCATCAGCAGCATGGCGCGGTCGCGTAAAGGCAGGTTGTCGCGCGCGTACAGCGCTCCCCAGGTCTTGGAGAACAGGTAGCCGATCTCATTGCCGAACAGGGGGTTGTCGATCAGCGATTCGATCTGGCTGGCTTCCTCCATCCCCAGCACTTTGCGCATCAGCGCAACGCCGGCCTTGAAGTCCTTGCTGTCGCGCGAGAACGGAAAACCGTCCGCGGCTTCGATGTTGAACGTGCCTTCGTTTTTCATGGCGACCTCATAAGCATGGCTTGTTAAGAAGACGCTGAAATGTCCAGCGTCTTGCGCGGGCCAGGGACGGCCCGCCGCGAATCAAGCACCGAAAGGCTCGATTCGGCGAAGCTGCGTCCGGGCCTGTCCCGGGCGCAGCGTGCGCTGAGAAATCCTGGAAGGATTTATCCGGCGCTGTGCTCAAAGCAGGAAAGTCAGGTTGGTGATCTCGGCGTCACAGTTGAGCAGGCCAACCTTCTTGTAGCGCATTTGCCACACGTCTGTATCGGCACGTCGCAGGATATGTTCACAAAACGCCGGAAAGATATTGAGCGGCTCCAGGCGCCGCTGCGAGTTGTTCTTGAACTCATAGATCACCTGGTTCGAGCGCACGGCGATTTCGCCGTCCTGCTCGCCGGGCGCAATGGCGATGTTGCTGATCTGGTGCAGGGTGCTTGACGGCACCGCCTGTGCAAAACAGAACTCGCTTTCCAGGCGGATCAGGCGCTCGTTCAGCAGTTCCATGTCGTCGTACACGAACGACACGTGCTGCAGGGGGTCGGCATCCAGGCGGTTGGACGGAATCCAGTACAGCGCGTCGCTGCTGAACAGCTTTTGCCAGTCACGCCAGCGCTTTTCGTCTATCAGGCGCGCTTCCTCGATCAGAAACGCTTCTACTGCATCGCGATCCATGCTTATTTCCCTGTCTGCGCCATCAGCCGCCGGTACTCGTAATACGGCGCCCGCTGCTGGGTTTCCTGTGTATGACCGCCGACGCGGCGGCCGTGATCGTCCGTGGTTTCCGACAAATAGCCCCGGTTCAGGTACACCCACGGTGCCATTTGCGCGTGGTAGCCGGCGCCCATGCGGTCGAACACGGCGTAATCGTCCGGGCCGCCGAACGAGGCCGGGCCGTAAAAGAACTCATGCTCGCGCACGCGGCGGGTGTTGAACTTCGCCGGCACGCCCTTCAGGGTGGTGTGGTACAGGCGCACTTCGGTCAGTTCCGGCTCGATCGGCCGGATGACGCGGAACTGGTACTCCAGAATCGCGAAATTCGGGAACAGCACCATGTTGAAACGGGTGCGCAGCACTTCCATCGCCCGCTCGCGGCCATGCGCCTGGGTCAGCAGGTCGATAAACTCCGGCCCCCAGCGCTTGTGCACTGCCTCATCTGGCATGCGGTACACCTCCAGCACGTTGTTGCCGTGGCCGCCGTCGATGCCGTGCAGGGGCTGGTCCTGGTAATTGCCCGGGAAACCCATCTTGCGAATCATCACGTCGAACGCCGTGGCGTGCGTGACCGGCGCGTGGTACCCCTCGACGCTGCCCTCGACCTGGATCTTCCAGTTGCCCTTGTACAGGTGCTTCGACACACCGCTGTTGCCAACCAGGATTTCGCCCACCGGCGAGAAGTCCATGTACAGGTCGATGTATTCCTTTACGCCGCTGAGCTTGTCGGTCAGCGAGACGTCTGGTTCCGCCAGCAGGCTGGCAAAGATGATGCCGCGGTAGCTCTCGACCCGCACTGCCGAGATCAGGTTCAGCGTGTCCTTGTCGATCTCACCCGGGTTGTAGCCGCGCGGCATGGCCACCGCGGTGAGCTGTCCGTCCAGGCCGTACTCCCAGCCATGGTAGGGGCACATAAAGCTCTTGACGTTGCCCTTTTCGGTGGCGCACACGGTGGCGCCGCGGTGCATGCAGCGATTGACCAGCACGTGCACCTTGCCGGCCATGTCGCGGCTGACGATGACCGGCACCAGGCCGATGAACGTGGCCTTGTAGTCGCCGGGGTTGGGTAGCTCGCTGTCGTGCGCCACGTACACCCATGAGCGGTAAAAGATGCGCTCCAGCTCGTCCTGCAAAACCGAGGGGTCGGTGTACAGACTGATGTGGGTGCGATCGACCTGCGCCAAGTCTTTGTAATCTAAAGGTTTATTCATCATACGACTCCTTTCGATACATGTGGTCGTGGCCAGCTCGCCAGCGGCACATGACATACACGCGCTGACGCGCGGTCATTCTCCTGCCGCCAAGCTCTCCTGACCGTATTTGGCACGCAGCCGGGATCGGCAATGCGGCCAGACAAACCGGAAACAGGCACGTTAGCTGGCTGCCAAACACTTGTAAAGCCGGGCCTACCGACCGGACGGTCTGGTGGTCCAAGGTCGCTTGACGCCGGTCAATAGCCGGTCGTTTCGCCCTGCCACCATGCAACTGCCGGATATCGCCCCCGGCGGTGCGCTTCTGTCGCCCGCCGCAAACTGCCAGGAGCAACCCCATGCGATCGGAAGACCTTCGTTGGCGTATCGTCGACAAGCCCGGTGAAACCTTCAAGGTTCACCGCTCGATCTATACCGACCCCGACATCTACGAGGCCGAGCTGAAGCACATCTACGAAGGCAACTGGATTTATGTGGCGCACGACAGCGAGCTGCCCAATCCGGGCGATTACCTGACCACGGTGATGGGTCGCCAGCCGGTGATCATCAACCGCGACAGCGACGGTCGGCTGCGCGGCTTTGTGAACGCGTGCAGCCACCGCGGCGCCAACGTGTGCCGCAAGCGCAAAGGCAACGCCAAGCTGTGGACCTGCCCCTATCACGGCTGGGTTTTCAGCAATAACGGGACGCTGCTGGACATAAAAAACGAGGCCGGCGGTGCCTACCCGCCGCATTTCAACAAGGCTGGGCACGGCCTGACGCCGGTGCCGCAGGTCGAGTCCTATCGCGGCTTCATCTTCGCCAGCCTGAACGCCGACGTGTTGCCGCTGAAGGAACATCTGGCCGGGGCGGCGATTTTTCTGGACCTGTTTGCCGACCAGTCGCCGAGTGGCCTTGAAATCCTGCAAGGCCAGTCGGTCTACACCCATCACGGCAACTGGAAGATGCAGGCTGAAAACGGCGTCGACGGCTATCACGTGGACCCGGTGCACACGTCCTACTTCCGTCTGGCCGCGCTGCGCGGCAAGAAAGTGGTCGAGGCGCAGGGCGAGGATGACGTCAAAGCCATCGACGTGCTGAACCCCGAAGCAAACAGCGGCAACTACGACCTTGGGAATGGCCACGTCGTTATCTGGTTTGACGTGGCCAATTACCGTGATCGGGCCGCCGGCATGCAGTACGACAGCCTGGTCGAGCGCCACGGCGAGGCGCGGGCGCGCTGGATGGCGGCGCGTCTGCGCCAGGTGCTTATTTACCCGAACTTGATCCTGTTCGACGGCATATCGACCCAGGTGCGCTCCTGGCGACCGCTGTCGCAGGACGAGACCGAAGTCACCGTCAAATGCATCGCCATGAAGGGCGAATCGGCGGAGCAGCGCAGCCGCCGTCTGCGTCAGTACGAGGATTTCTACAGCGCCAGCGGTCTGGCTACGCCGGACGACCTGACCGAGTTCGACGCCTGCCAGTCCGGCTACTACGGGCGTAACGCGCAGTGGCAGGACTTCGATCGGGGCATGACACGGCGCGTCGCCGGCCCGGACAGTCTGGCCGCGGAGATTGGCATCGGAGCGCGGGTGAGCGCCCCCGACGCGGCCGACGAATCGCTCTATCACGGTGAGTATCGGCATTGGCTGGGCATGCTCACGCGCGGCCTGGAGCGGGACGCCCGGCAAACCCGCGAGGTCGCCTGACATGGCGATCGATGTGCAACTACTGGCGCGGGTGACCGACTGCCTGCTGGAGGAGGCCGCGTGTCTGGACCAGCGCCGCTGGGACGACTGGCTGGCCCTGTACGACGAGGACTGCGTGTTCTGGGTGCCAGCCTGGGACGATGATGACGTGCTGACCGAAGATCCCGAGGCCCAGTTGTCGCTGATTTTTCTGCATGGCCGGCCGCGGCTCGACGAACGCGTCTGGCGAATCCGCTCCGGCTTGTCGTCCTCGCTGCTGCGCATGCCGCGCACGACGCATATGGTCAGCAATGTGCGCCTGGCGGGCCAGGACGGCGAGTGCCTGCTGGCGACCGCCAATTTCCAGGTCAACGCCTTCAAGCACGACGAAAAGCGCGTCGATTTCTTCTTCGGCCACTACGCGTATGCGCTGTCACCACGCGGCGACGGCTTTGGCATCCGGAGCAAGAAAATCGTCATCAACAACGACATCATCCCGCGCCAGCTCGACGTGTTCAGCGTGTAGGCGGTTGCCGCTGGCGTCGACGGCGCGGCGCGTGCCAGGTGCCGCCCGGCACAGATCGGTGTCGGATCTCCCCGTTGCCCCTCAAGCGGTGATGCTTTCCAGCGCTGCCTGCTGTTCCAGCCATTCGGCTTCCAGCTGTTTGAGTTCCTTGACCTGGGTGGCTTGCTCGAACAGGTGAGCCTTGAGCGTTTCTTTCTGGCTCTCGTCGTAAAGGGACGGGTTGCTGAGCAGGGATTCCAGTTCCGTGGCGCGGGTGGTGTGGCGCTGGATCTGTGTTTCCAGGCGCTTGATGCGCGCTTCGATGGGCTTTCTCTGGTCGGACAGGTGCTGCCGCGCTGCGGCGCCCTGGCGTTTTTGCGCCTTTCGATCGACCGGTGGGGGAGCCACCGCGGGCTCCAGTAAGGCCCGTTTGCCGAGCTTGGTCTTGAACAGCCAGTCGCGGTAGTCGTCGAGGTCGCCGTCGAACGGTTTAAGGCTTCCGTCGGCGACGATCAGGAATTCCTCGGTGCTGGCGCGCAGCAGGTGGCGGTCGTGCGATACCAGCACCAGCGTGCCTTCGAATTGCGCCAGGGCCACGGTCAGGGCCTCGCGGGTTTCGAGGTCAAGATGATTGGTCGGTTCGTCCAGCACCAGCAGGTTGGGGCGTTGCCATACGATCAGCGCCAGCGCCAGGCGCGCCTTCTCGCCCCCGGAGAAAGTGTCGATCGGCGTCATGGCCATTTCGCCGATGAAATTGAAACCGCCCAGGAAGCTGCGCAGTTGTTGTTCGCGAACGTTCGGGGCCAGCTTGCCCAGATGCCACAGAGGGGTCTGGTCGTGGCGCAGCATCTCCACCTGATGCTGGGCGAAGTAGCCGATGGACAGGCCTTTGCTGTGGTTGACGCTGCCGGACAGCGCCGGCAGGTCGCCAACCAGGGTTTTTATGAGCGTCGATTTGCCGGCGCCGTTGATGCCCAGCAGGCCGATGCGCTGCTCGGCCTGCAGGACCAGATTCAGGCGCGACAGAATGACTTTCGCGGGTTTGCCCGACACCTCTGGCGGGTAACCGGCAGTGACGTCCTCCAGCACCAGCAGCGGATTGGGTGCCCGTTCCGGTTCGCGGAACTCGAAACTGAATGCCGCGGCGGCGTGGATAGGAGCGAGTTCTTCCATCTTGGCCAGCATCTTCATGCGTGACTGGGCCTGCTTGGCCTTGCTGGCTTTGGCCTTGAAGCGGTCGATGAAGGATTTCAGGTGCGCGCGTTCGCGGGATTGTTTTTCGAACGAGGCCTGGCCGACGGCCAGGTTGATGGCGCGCTGCTTCTCGAATGCTGAGTAGTTGCCGCCGTAGCGCTTGAGTTTGGTCTCGCTCAGGTGGGCAATGACGTTGGTGATGCCGTCCAGAAAATCGCGGTCATGCGAAATGATGATCAGCGTGCCGGCGTAGCGCTTGAGCCAGTCTTCCAGCCACAGGATGGCGTCCAGGTCGAGGTGATTGGTGGGTTCGTCCAGCAGCAGCAGGTCGGACGGGCTCATCAGCGCCTGGGCCAGGTTAAGACGCATGCGCCAGCCGCCGGAGAAGCTGGCGACCGGCTCTTGCATCTGGGCGTGGCGAAATCCCAGCCCCGCGAGCAGGATCTGCGCGCGCGATCGCACGGTGTAGGCGTCGGCGTCGGCCAGAGCGGCATGCAGGTAGCCGATGCGTTGCCCATCGTGGGCGAGCTCGGCATCCGCAAGTTGGCATTCCAGCTGGCGCAGGGTCGCGTCGCCGTCGATGGCGTACTCCAGCGCCGGGCGGTCCAGGGCCGGAGTTTCCTGAGCTACGTGGGCAATGCGCCAGGTGGCGGGGAAATCGACCTCGCCGCCGTCGGCCGTCAACTCGCCGCGCAGCAGCGCGAACAGGCTGGATTTTCCGGACCCGTTGGCGCCAATGAGGCCAACTTTCTCGCCGGGGTTCAGGGTAAGGTCGGCACTTTCCAGTAAAGGCTTGGTGCCGCGTACAAGAGTGAGTTTTTGTAGGCGAATCATGCGCGCAATTATCGCCGAAACTTCGTCGATGCCCGCGCATGGCGAGTGCCGGGAAATCCCGGATCGATTTATTCAGCGCTTTTCGTGGTCACCCGGGCCGCCACCACGGACGGTGGTCGCACGCGCCACAGAATCGCCGCCACCGCGATCAGCGGTAGTGCCAGCAGGGCGAAATAACGGCCCATCGGCCAGCCCAGGCTGATCAGCACGCCACCTGCGTACGGCCCGAGGATGGCGCCAAAGCGTCCCGCGCCGAGCGCCAGCCCGATGCCGGTGGCGCGGCTTGCATCCGGATACAGCCGGGCCGCCAGCGAATACAGACCGATGAGCCCGCCCAGGGAAAAAAAGCCGGCCAGGATGGTGAGCCCGAACAACAGGTCGACGGCTCGCGTTACCTGACCGAGTGCGATGATGAACACGCCGCCCATGACAAAAAAGCCGCTCATCATGCGATACATCGACCAGCGCGCGGACAGATAGCCCAGGGTCAGCATGCCGATGCCCCCGCCCAGGTTGAGCATCATCCCGGCGCGAATGGCTTTTTCGCTGCTCAGCCCCGCTTCGACCAATACCGTGGGGGTCCAGTTCAGCAGAAAGTACAAGGTCAGGTTGCCCAGAAAAAAACAGGTCCACAAGGCTACGCCGGGCGCCAGCCACGGGCCGCGCAGCACGTCCCTGAAGCCGCTGGCGCTGAATACAAGCGGCTGTGCCCGCGCTGCTTGCAGGTCAATGCCCAGGCGCACGGCGATCCTGTCCGCTGCGGCCCGCGCCTTGGGCTGATCTTTTGGCAGCAGGTATTGCAGCGACTCGGGCAGGCCAAGCAGCAGCACCGGCACGGTCGCCAGGGTGAACAGTCCGCCGACCAAAAACAGCGCTTCCCAGCCGGCGGTGGGAATGAGTTGACTGGCGATAAATCCGCCGGCGATGCCCCCGACCGGATAACCCAGGTGCATGAAGCTAATGGCGAGGTTTCTGCGCCGATCTGGCGTGTACTCGGCCACCAGCGTGTTGAGGCTGGGGAGCAGGGCGCCGATGGCAATTCCGGTGATGCAGCGAAGCAGCAATAATTGACCGACGCTGGTCGCGGCGGCAGTCGCCAGCGTGCTCAGGCCAAGCACCGTGGTCGCCAGAATGATCATTGGCCGCCGGCCGATGCGATCGGCCGCCGGACCCAGCAGCAGGGAGCCGACGGTCATGCCCACCAGTCCGCTGCTGAAAACGATGCCCAGTGTCTGCGGGTCCAGCATCCAGGTCTTGGCGATCGATGGCGCCGCGAAGGAAATGGCCAGCAGGTCGAAGCCATCCAGAATGTTGACCAGCCAACACAAAAAGACGACCTGCCACTGCAAGGGCGCCAGCGGCTTTGCGTCGAGTTGTGATTGCAGCGATTGCGAAAGGTCAGCCATGTTCTCGCGTTTCCCGACCCGGACCAGGGGTGTCGTTCAGCGTGTGTGCCGGGGGTTCTACAGGTGATAGACGTCCACGTAGCCCAGTACCACATCGTTCAGCAGTACCACCTTTTTTGCACTGATTTTGAAGCCGTCCCGGGTTCGCGCCAGGGTATGTTCGTAATACCCGCCGTACAGGAATTGTTCTTTGTTCCGATAGCACTGGGTCAGCCAGTTTGAGGCGGCAACGACACGGTCGGCGGTTTCCTGCAGAACTCTTACGTTGCTGATTATGTGATTGGTGCGTGGCAGCGGGTAGGAAGCCGGCGACTCCCCACTGGTGAAGCGCCAGATCCTGTGCTCCAGCTCCTTGCGGCTGCTCATGTAGATGATGGAGACCTCGCCTTCCGGGTCGCTGGTCAGCTCGTTTTCACTGACCCAGGACGGCGCCCAATAGACCATGTCCTCGGCGTACATCTCCAACCATTCCTGCCAGCGGCCCTGATCCACCATGGCCGCTTCGTCGAAGATGAAGCGTTCCACCTCGACTTGCAATGCAGTTTTATCGGTCATTTTGTTCTCTGGGCCTGGGCAGCGATCAGCCGCCCGGGATAATCCGCAGCCAGGGCAGCTTTAATCCATCGGGTGCGGGCAGCGCGGGGTCAGTGGCCCCGGCCCATGGCCATTTCCCGGGCCTGTCCTTCCTGCATCAGCTTGATCCAGTTCTTGTACTGCCGAATGGTTCCCCCCTCGTAGCCCATGTGGCCGCCGTGCTTGACGTCGTTCACAGCGACCGCTCGGGCTGTGGAATCCGGGCCATCAAATTCGGTATGCAGGCCGAATGAGGCATCGTTCCAGCGCGCCGACGCCGCGCTGGCGCCCAGCTGACACTGTTCGAACTCGTGGTTGTCGTCCGGGCCGCCGAGACCGGCAACTGAGAAGAAATCCATGAACTGTTTCATCCGTTTTACCCGCAGGTGACGGGGTTCTCCCTTCGGGGCAATACACCAGTAGCTGACTTCGGTCTGATCCACGGCTATGGGCCTGACGAAGCGGATCAGCGATGCCAGCTGATCCATGATGAACAGGTTGGGGTAAATGCAGGCCTGACGCACCTTTGAGGTCATCCAGCGCGCCCGTTCGTCGCCATACTTTTCGACGAACTCCTGGTGCCGGACAAAAGCCGGCCGGTCCTCGGGGTTGGGCAAATCGGACTGCATCAGCGTGTGGCCATTTTGCATCGCGTAGACGTTGCTGGCGGTGTCAGCGTTGTTCAACTCGTCGATGCGCACCATCTTTGCAGCTTTGGTTCGGCCTTTTGTAAGTTCCTCGTCACGCATCTGCACCACGCGGATCAGGGTTTTGTGCACCACCGCCAGGTGCAGCCCGTCACCGCCACCGTTCTCGATCAGCAGTTTCCAGTTCCCGCGGTAGATGCACGTATTGGTGCCGCGAATGACCTCGAATCCGTCCTCGCACTGATCGGTCAGCATGTCGATGACCTCGGTGAGGTCGCCAAGATGCTGCCGAAGGCCCGGCACCTCGGGGTTCAGGCTGCCAAAAACGAACCCGCCATAGCTCTCTACTTTGGCGATGGCCGCAAGGTCGTAGCGGGAGGTGTCGAATGAAGCAGGATAGCCCTCGTCCCGCCTGGGCATGTATTGAAGCTTGCCATCCAGGTCAAAACACCAGTCGTGATAGGAGCAGGCGAATCCCTTGGGCTTGGAGCCGGTTTGCGTACGGCACAGGGTCGAGCCCTTATGGGTGCAGGCATTCAGGAAGCCATTAATTTTGCCGGCGGTGTTTCGAATAACCACCACCGGCTGCCGGCCCATGGTCGTGGTAAAGAAATCGCCAGGGTTGGGGATCTGGCTTTCGTGGCACAGATAAATCCAGTTTCCCTCGAAGATGTAGCGCATCTCCATGTCGAATATTTCGGGGCTGATATTGGCCATTCTTTTAATTCTGGCCGTGCCCAGTTCAGGCTGGTGTTCAACAAACGACGCAAAATCGATAGGGCCGCTGTCGCCCGGCGTAAGTGTTTCGATCTTCATACGTTTCCTCCAGTCCCGAAACGGGGCTTTCTTGAGCGAAAACGACGCTCAGTAAAAGGCCGGGCGGCCCAGGCCCGGTAGCCTAGCACGCGTATGCATCGTGACCGGTGGGGCCGTTTTCCCGCGTGTCGCGTATCCGTAGCAGTCCACACCCTAGCCCGCTGCGGGGCGATCGAAATCACCTGCATCGTGGCGTTCGGGCAACTGTTCGGCCTCTGGTCCCCAGGTCCGGTTAACGCGCCGACCCCGCTGCACGGCGGGACGGGCCTGGATCTCGGACGCCCATCGCACCACATGGGTATACGACGGCACGTCGAGGAACTCCTGTGCCTCGTAAATCGTGCCCAGCACCAAGGTACCGAACCAGGCATAGTTGGCCATGTCGGCGATATTGTATTCATCACCACATAGATAACGCCGTACGGCAAGGTTGCGATCCAGCACGTCCAGCAGGCGCTTTACTTCCATGGTGAAGCGGTCAATGCAGTATTCGATCTTCTCGGGCGCGTAGGCATAAAAATGCCCGAAGCCACCGCCAAGGTAAGGTGCGCTGCCTATCTGCCAGAACAACCAGGACATGCATTCCGCGCGCGCGGATGGCTCCTTGGGCAAAAACGCATCGAATTTCTCGGCCAGGTAAACGAGGATGGCCCCGGACTCAAACACCCGCGTCGGTGGGGATGTGCTTCTGTCCACCAGGGCCGGAATCTTGGAGTTGGGGTTAACGGCCACAAAACCGCTGCCGAACTGGTCGCCCTCCATGATCTTGACCAGGTGCGCGTCGTATTCGGCCTCCCGCTTGCCCAGTGCCAGTAATTCTTCCAGCAGGATCGTGACCTTGACCCCGTTCGGGGTCGCCAGCGAATACAGCTGCAGTGGATGCTTGCCTACGGGCAATTCCTTTTCGTGCGTGGCCCCGGAAATTGGCCGGTTGATGTTGGCGAATCTGCCCTCGCCCCCGGCTTTCCATTTCCAGACCTTGGGCGGAACGTAAGGCGCTGTCTCGGTCATGAGGGGGTCTTCCTGATTGGGGGTGATGGGTTGAGGTTAGTGCCACAGCATAGCGTGTCGGGTCCACGCACTGCCAAAAAACGGGATGATCTGGCCCGCGCGGTCCGCTGGCGTAACGGGAAAACCCGATTCTAGCGACTCCGTATTACTGCTGGTTCTTGGCGGGTCGACCGTCCTGTGACAACAATGATTTGAGGATATCCCGCCAACTTATTATCCCAACCGGGGCACGCCCGGAATCGACAATGGGTATGCAGGATAGGGTGTTATTGAGAAAAATTGCTATGGCATCGTCGATCTGGGCGTTTTCTGGTAACGTAATTGGCGTTCTTGTCATTATCTGATGTGCTTTTTTATTAAGGCTCGCCAGATCCCTGGCTGTCTCGGAGCGAGTCCCGATGTATGGGCTCAAGGCTTTTAGGAGATCTCTATCCGAAATTACCCCGAACAGCTTCCCGGATTCGACCACTAGCAAATGATGAAATTTACTATGATCGAATATTTCCTTGATTGTCCTGAGCGTATCATCCATTTCGACCGTGACAAGGATTGTGCTCATAATCTTTTCAACGGTCATGTTCTCTCCGTTTGGCCCGCCATCCGGCTCAATCAAATCGTAGTTGCTTTGAAATGAACACTATATCGACAAGTCGTCTTAGGTCCTGGTGCTGGAATCTTAAACACTCTTGAATGGCTAGTTCAGGGTGTCCACTAAATCTGCAGGAACCGCCGAGTCGGTTGCGGCGATTTTTTAGAAATCACCTGCCATGACGTTCCAAAATGGCTCTGAATACCACTGCTTTTTTCCGGCAAGATAAGCTCTAATAATTGGGCTATTGTGATAGATATCATGGGCGTACTGGCACCATGCCATGCGATCACATTCCGCTATCGTCGATTTTTGAGTGGTGATTTGTTCCAGGTAGAGGCAGAAGTAATCCGCCACGGCCAAGGCCTCTGGGTAGTGTTTATCGTCAGCAACAATTTCCGCGCCGTCAAAAAAATATGGTCGTAGGTGAGGGCGCAGAAGGAAAACTTCTTTTATCCGTGCGGCCATGTCGTAGATACTTGTTCTCGTGTTGCCCTTGATGTCTTTATCGAGTTGTCGAAGCTGCCACAAGACGGCAGCGAAACCGAAGATGGCGATTAGTGCACCAGCCGCCGACGAGGCGGCTTCTAATGTTTGCAATGTCACCTGTCCTATCTCCCGGTCCTGTGATCTTTAACTATAAATGGGCACCCGGCACCCTGAAAGGTGTTTCTTTTTTGCCTCGCGGATGCCTAATTTGTGACCGAGCGAGGCCACGGTGGGGTTTGGCGAGGATCAAACCACGTAATGCACCCGAAAACCCCAGCCGGTTGCGCCTTGAGCGGGATGCCCGAGCCGAAAGTTATGG
>NZ_JBFIII010000076.1 GCF_041601295.1 Immundisolibacter sp. | reverse complement strand
CTCGCCGTCTTTGAGGATGTCGCCGGCTTTGATGGGGTAGCGCTGGTCCGAAGGGGCGGCTCCGCCGCTGAAGCTTTGCCGGGCCGGGCGGCTGTAGATCTTGAAACCATGGGCTTCGACCTTGTCGTTGAGCGCGGCGAGCATGAAATGGCGGAATGAGCCGTAGAACGACGAGTCGCGCCGGGCCTTCCACGTCGCCGCCTGTACCGGGTCGGCCGTCGACATCTCCTCGAAGAGCGGCTCGCCGTCGTACTTGGTGCGGTTGGGGATGGCGACGAACTCGGTCAGGAAATACTTGATGCGGTAGCCGAGGGCTTCGTTTTCGATGATCAGCGGCTCGCTGGCGTGGGCGCGGAAATCGCCGCCTTTGGCGGAAAAGTCCAGGACTTCGGGGTTGACTAGCGGTATTGCTGGTGTGTGCATGCGTGTCCTTGCGTGAGGGGTTGAGACTGGGTCCGTTCAGAACTCCATAAGGCCCCGATAACCGCGCCAGAAGGAGCGGATCAGGGCTTCGTCGACCAGGCTATCGGTGCTGTCCGTGCCGCGTCCGCCGAGGGCGTCGTAGGCACATTCGCCTGCTGCACCGACGATGCCCTGCTGCACCAGCTGCGTCGCCTCGCCGTCTTCCATCGAGATGTAGCCGGCCGGACCGACCAGGTTGGCCTGTTTGATGCGCATGGCGCGCAGTTCTGGTGTGTCGTTGGCGTAGCCGAAAAAATGGAACACCAGCTCGAAGGCATTCACGCCCTTGGGCACGATCTGGCGAACGGCCAGTGTGTTGTGGATCTGCTGCAGCACCATGCTTGGGAACAGGGACTGGATGTGGTTCGTGAATACCGGTTCGAGCTCCGGGTGCACCGCGAGTACCGACGGATCGGCGAGCGTCACACCCTCGTCGTAGGTGCGGATCTTGCCGGTCTTGTACTCGCCGATGTCCTCGTCCTCGATCTTCCAGGCGCGCAGGATGCTGTGCATTCCGTGCTCGCCGCCGACCGTGCAGCCACCGCCCATGGACGAGCGGTACACGCCAAACGTGGCGTGGAACAGGTGCAGCAGCGAGGCGTGGTAGGGGTCCTTGGTGTTCTCGGTGTACAGCTTCCAGTTGGAGTGGATGTACTGGCGCGAGGTGCCCAGAAACTCCACCGGCCCGGTGAACACGCGGTCCACCCAGCGCAGCATGTCGGGTCCGAAATAGGTTTCGAGCGGCGGCGTGGCGTCCGAAAAACTCGCATAAACAAGCCCCTTGTAGCGGGCCACGTGCAGCTTGCGGGCGCCATGTTCGGCCATCTGGAAGTCGGCTGGATAGCCGCCCTTGCCGCCCAGGCCTTTGCGAAACGGCACGCCGATCAGGTCGCCCGCGCTGTCGTAGGCCCACTGGTGGTAGACGCAGGTGTGGGTCTGGCTGTTACCGCGCAGCTCGCGGCACACCAGCGCACCGCGATGCGCGCAGCGGTTGACCCAGGCGTGGATTTCGCCCTCGCCGTCGCGGGTGACCACCACCGGCGTCTCGCCGATAAAGGTCGCCTTCCAGTCGAACGGTTTGGGAATCTCCGCTTCCAGCGCCACGAAACTCCAGGTCGGGCCGCGGAAGATGCGCTCCTGTTCCAGGGCGTACACGGCCGGGTCCGAATACACCCAGTACGGCACCTGGGCCACATCATCTGGCCAAGGATGGCTGGGCAGGTCAGCGATGGACGGCATGCTTGGCTGGTTCATGACGAGGTCTCCTTGAAAGAAAACGCACAGTCGGCGCCGGGCTCGGCCGGCCGGCCGCCCATGCCTTGCGTCAGTACGCTCAGCACGTGCGCGGCGATCCGCTCCGGGTCGTCGTGTTCTGGCCGATAGTCACGGAAGTGAGGACGCAGCGCGCGCACCTCGTAATGGTGCAGCACCATGGCAAGCAGGGAGTGGGCAAGCAGGGTCGGATCGCGGTCAGGCGCCAACTCGGCGAACAGATCCACCGTGGCCTCGTACTGTTGGGCGAGCAGCGAGTTGGCCTGCAATTCCATCTGCTCGGCGTCGCCTTCGATCTGCTCGCGCTTCATCAGACGCACGAAATCGTGGTTGCCGGCCACGAAGGCGCAGTACTCGCGCAAATAGGTCGCCAGTCGTTGGTGCGGATCGCCCGGTCCGTGCAGAACGTCGCTGGCCCAGTGTTTGGCAGCCTGACCGTAGGCGTGGTCCAGCACGGCCAGATACAGCGCCCGCTTGCTGGCGAAGTAGTGGTACAGGGTGCCGATGGTCAGGCCGGCGGCGCGAGCGATCTCGCGCATGGTGATGCCGCCGTAGCCCTGGGTCGCGAACAGCGGCAGCGCCTGCGTCAGGATGCGATCGTGGCCCAGCAGCTCGGCCGGGTCGTCGGCGTGAATCGCCTGGGGGGCTGGGGAGGACATAACTGCTCCGTTTTGTGCGCGGGAGTGCTGTCTGGGCTGGCTGCCGGGCCGGACTGCGGCCTCGCAGCGAAGGACGTTTGCCACTCGCAATGAAAAAAGCTACGCTCGTTTTGCCTCCCGATCAAGCGATTGATCGAAGTATTTTTCGCGGAGACTTGCGGATGGCCGACTACACCGTTAAAGGCTTTTCGCCGGCCGCCTGGTTACTGCTGCCGGCTGCCATGGTGTCAGGGGCGATTGCGGGAGTCGCGCTGGGCGGCGGCTGGGTGTGGCTGGGTATCGCCGAGCTGCCTCTGCTGGCGCTGGTGGACACGGCGCTGGGTCCGGACCATCGGCCGCGGGCGCCTTTGGCTGGGTGGTTTGCCGACCTGCTGCTGGTGTTGCAACTACCGCTGGTGGCCTCGTTGTGGTGCGTGTTCGCCTGGCGCGTGGGGCCGGCGGCGGCCGGTTTGCAGGGCGCGGACTGGGTGGGGCTGGTGCTGTCCACTGCCTTCGTTACCGCCTACGGCGCGCTGCCGGCCTCGCACGAGCTCGGCCACCGGGATGATGTGTTCCGGCGCAAGGTCGGCAACCTGCTCGATACCTTCCTGCTAGCCCCCTACGGCGTGTTGTCGCACAACCACGTGCACCATCTGGCGCTGGACACGCTGGTCGATGCCGAAACCGCCCGGCGCGGGCAAAGCGTGTACAGCTTCATGATTTACATGGGCTGGAACCGGCACCTGGAAAGCTGGCGCGTGGAGGCGGCCCGCCTGCGGCGCATGGGCTATTCGCCGTGGTCGTGGCGCAGTGCCGTGTGGCGCGGCTTTGCCCAGTACGCGCTGGTGCTGACGGCCGTGGCTGCCATGGCGGGCGGCAGGGGCGTGGGTCTGGCGGTGCTGATATCCGTGCTGGCGCTGCTGATGCTGACGGCCCTGTCTTACTCGCAGCACTACGGCATGACCCGCGTGCCCGGATCGACGGTGCACATGCACCACGCTTGGAATCACCTGTATCCGCTGACCCGCGGCGGGATGTTCGAGATCACCACCCACTCGCAGCACCACATGGACGTTGACGTGCGTTACTGGAACCTGACACCCCTGCCGGACGCACCGCAGATGCCAAGCGCCTGGCTGTGCCTGCTGATGGCATTGCTGCCGCCGCTGTGGCTGCGGGTGATGCGCCCGCGCCTAGCCGATTGGGATCAGCAGCATGCCGTTGGCGCCGAACAGTCCCTGGCGCGCCAGGCCAACGCCGCCGCCGGTTGGTCGCAGCCAGTGGCAGAAACCACCTGAACACCCATCCCACAGGAACGACATGAGCAAAAACGATCCCGAAGCGTTGATCGTGAGCGCCCCGCAGGTACACAGCTACCTGGTCAACAAGCGCGCATTTGCCGACCCGGCCCTGTTTGCCCGCGAGTTGCAGGAGATCTACGGCAAGCTGTGGCTGTACGTCGGCCACGACACGGAAATCCCGAATGCGGGCGATTTCGTCACCCGCACGGTCGCCAGCCGGCCCATTCTGTACGTGCGCGGCACGGACGGCGTGGCCCGCGCGTACCTGAACACCTGCACCCACAACGGCTCCAAGGTGTGCCGCGAGGAATTCGGCAATCGCCGGCACTTCCCCTGCGCCTACCACGGCTGGGTTTTCGACTGCGACGGGCGGGCGGTGGAAGTGCCGGGGGAGGCTGCCTTTGGGCCCCAGTTCGACAAGGCCGACCACGGACTGATCGCGCCACCCAGCCAGGCGAGTTATCGCGGCTTTACCTTTGTCAGCTTTGCACGACGTGACGACCTGGTGGAGTACCTGGCCGGCGCCGCGCAGTACCTGGACATTCTGTGTCAGACCAGTGCCGCCGGCATGCGCGTGCTGCCGGGCACGCATCTGTACGCCACCCGCGCCAACTGGAAGATGTTGCCGGTGAACGTGATCGACGGTAATCATTTCATGCCGACCCACGTCACCTATCTGCAGTACCTGCGTGAGCGCGGCAGTGAGATGAAAGAACCGATCCGCGACTTCCACGAGGCGCACCTGGGCAATGGCCACACGGTGTTCGAGTACGAGGCGCCGTGGGGCCGGCCGCAGGGCAAGCCGGACCCGGCCTGGAGCGATGCCGTCAACGGCCAGATCCTGGCCCGGCGCGAGGAACTTCTCGCTCGCCTTGGTCCGGAACTGGGCGACCGCATCGCGCGGCGTAACCGCAATCTAGTGATTTTTCCGAACCTCATCATCAACGACATCATGGGTACCACCATCCGCGTGGCCGAGCCGGTCAGCGTCGATTACATGGAAATCACTGCCTGGCAATTCTGTCCGGCTGACGATCCTCCCGAACTGGCCCGCGTACGCAACGAGCAGTTCCTGACCTTTCTGGGCCCCGGTGGCTTTGCCACCCCCGACGACACCGAGGGCATGGAAGCCTCCCAGCGCGGCTTCGCCTGCTACCGCGAGGCACCGTGGGTCAATTATTCCAAGGGCATCGCCGCCGAACTGGCCGGTGGCTACACCCGCCCGGGAGAGTCGGATTTCATGATGCGGGCGTTTTTCAACGCCTGGCAGGAGTATCTGGGCATTGATCGGTTCGCGGAGGCCTCATGAGCGCGCAAGCCATCAGCCGGGCAGAGGTCGAGGAATTCCTGGCCTGGGATGCCTGGTTGCTCGACACCTGGCAACTGGAAACCTGGCTGGAGTTGTTCGCGCCGGATGCCCGCTACCAGGTGCCGAGCACTGACCGCCCGGATGGCGACCCGGTGAACAGCCTGTACCTGATCGACGACGATTACCGCCAGCTATGTTTCCGGGTCAAGCGTTTCAACCTGCCGCAGGGCCACGCCGAGCAGCCGCATTCGCGGACCCAGCGCCTGGTAACCAACGTTCTGATACACGGTGAACGGGAAGGAGCCCTGGACGCGACCGCCGCATTCCTGATCGCGCGTACCCGCCACGGTGAACGGGATCAGTTCGTGGGTCGTTACGAACTGCGCCTGCTGCGGGCGGAAGGCCAGATCAGGTTCTTGCAGCGCAAATCAGTGCTGGCCATGCCCGGCCTGAGGCCGGTTGGGACGGTTAGCATCATCGTGTAAACGTCAGCAGCCTGCCCGTTGCTAGCGGTCGCCGGGCAGGCGGTTTTGCTTCAGTCTTCCTTGTACTCGTCGTGGCAGTCCTTGCAGGACTGGCCAACCTTGCCGAACTGCGGTTTGAGGGCGTCAAGAGCGGTGGTGGTCTTGGCGACTTCGGCCAGTTTGGCAGCCTCGGTTTGCAGGGTTTCCAGCTTGGACTTGAAGTCGTCCATGTTGTCCCAGATTTCCTGCTTGGCGTCGGTTTTGCCGACCCGGCTGCCCGGGATGAAGCCTTCCAGCGGCAGTGTGCTCAAAAAGGCCACACGCTCGGCCCGCAAGGCAAAGGCCTTGGCATCGAAGGGGATCTCGCCTTTGACCATGCCAGCCATGGGGCCGAAGTTCCAGCCCATCGCGGTGTAAACACCCTGGCGGTAGTGGACGGCGTCCTCGGGTTTGATTTGCGCACCTGCGCCTACACAGACCGTGAACAGGGCAGCAGCGGTGCACGACAGGACAGTTTTACGCTTCATTGGGTCAGGACTCCTTAACGTCAGGAACGGCTCAATTCGGATCGAATCAGACTCTAACACAGGCTATTTGACACGCTTTCTGGTGCCTTGGAGGCCTGCCTCGGGTGGTAGTATTCCAAGCTATCTTGGTGTCATAAACCGAACACTCGGCGGGACTGACCGTGGCATTCGATCTGCATCTTGGCGAGGAACTCGATCTGTTGCGCGACACCGTGGCGCGTTTTGCGCGCGACGAGGTGGCGCCGCTGGCGGACGAGATCGACCGCAGCAACGAATTCCCAATGCACTTGTGGCCACGCATGGGCGAGCTTGGCCTGCTGGGCATGACGGTGCCGGAGGAGTTCGGTGGCAGCGGCATGAGCTACCTCGCGCACTTGGTGGCGATCGAGGAACTGTCGCGCGCCAGCGCGTCGGTCGGCATGTCCTACGGCGCGCATTCCAATTTGTGCGTGAACAACCTGTACCTGAACGGCACCGACGAGCAGCGGCGCACGTTCCTGCCCAAGCTGTGCTCCGGCGAGCACGTTGGCGCGTTGGCCATGTCGGAGCCGGGCGCCGGATCGGACGTGGTCGGCTCCATGCGCTGCACGGCCGTCCAGCGCGGCGACGTGTGGGTCGCCAACGGCAGCAAGATGTGGATCACCAACGGCCCGGACGCGGACGTGCTGGTGGTCTACATGCGCACTGACGATGCCGCCAAGGGTTCGCGCACCATTACCGCCTTCATCATCGAGAAGGGCATGCCCGGCTTCAGCACGGCGCAGAAGCTCGACAAGCTTGGCATGCGCGGCAGCAACACCTGCGAGCTGGTGTTTCGCGACTGCGAGATTCCGGCCGCAAACGTGCTGGGCGCTGTCAACCAGGGCGTCAAAGTGCTGATGCGGGGTCTGGATTCCGAGCGTGTGACCCTGTGCGGCGGGCCCCTGGGCATCATGCAGGCAGCCATGGACGTGGCGCTGCCCTATGTGCATGAACGCCAGCAGTTTGGGCAGGCCATCGGCACCTTTCAGCTGATGCAGGGCAAGCTGGCCGACATGTACGTGGCGTTGCAGTCGGCGCGGGCCTTCGCCTACCGGGTGGCGGAGGCCGTGGATACCGGCAGGCCATCGCGCAAGGACGCTGCCGCGTGCCTGCTGTACGCCTCGGAAAGCGCCGTGCGGGTGGCGCTGGAGGCCATCCAGTGCCTGGGCGGCAACGGCTATATCAACGACTATCCCACCGGGCGCCTGTTACGGGATGCGAAGATCTACGACATCGGCGCCGGCACCAACGAAATCCGCCGCATGCTGATCGGCCGCGAACTGTTCGACGAAACCGCCTGACAGTCGCGTCGTTCGATCACACGCATTCATAAGGAGCACACCGCCCTGAGCGGTTGTGTCATTCAAGCATTTCACTGCATAAGGAGCACATCGCCATGACAACCGGCGTCGTTATCGTTGCCGCCCGGCGCACCGCCATGGGTAGTTTCCAGGGTCAGTTCGCCAGCCTGTCGGCCAGTGACCTGGGCGCCGCCGCCATCGCCGCGGTGGTCGCCGACGCCGGCGTGGACGGCGCGCAGATCGAGGACGCGCACATCGGCTGTGTGCTGCCGGCTGGCCAGGGGCAGGCGCCGGGCCGCCAGGCGGTGCTCAAGGCGGGCCTGTCGCTGGGCGTGCCGGTCACCACCATCAACAAGATGTGCGGTTCGGCCATGAAGGCGGCCATGTACGCCTTCGACCAGATTCGCAGCGGCGACGTGAAGGTCGCGCTGGCCGGCGGCATGGAGTCCATGAGCAACGCGCCGTACATCCTGCCCAAGGTGCGTCAGGGCCTGCGCATGGGCCACGGCCAGGTGCTCGATCACATGTTCTGCGACGGTCTGCAGGACGTGCGCGAGGGCCTGCTGATGGGCGCCTTTGCCGAGCGCTGCGCAGAGCGGCAAGGTTTCTCGCGTGAGGCGCAGGACGCCTTTGCCATGGAGTCCCTGCGCCGCGCCCAGCGCGCCACCAACGAGGGCGATTCGGCTACCGAGATCGTGGCGGTGACGGTCAAGACCAAGGCCGGCGAGGTCAGCTACGACAAGGACGAGCAGCCGTTGACGGCCAAGATCGACAAGATTCCCACCCTCAGGCCCGCCTTCAAGGCGGACGGCACGGTCACCGCCGCCAATTCGTCGTCGATCTCCGACGGTGCCGCCGCGCTGGTGCTGATGGCCGAGGACGAAGCCGCCCGCCGTGGCCTGAAACCCCTGGCGCGGGTGCTGGGCCATGCCACCCATGCGCAGGACCCGGCCTGGTTCACCACCGCGCCGGTCGGCGCGATCGAGGTGCTGCTGCGCAAGCTCGGCTGGACCCCGGACAAGCCGGACCTGTACGAAGTCAACGAAGCCTTTGCCGTGGTGCCGATGACGGTGATGCAGGAACTGCGCATTCCGCACGAGAAGATGAACGTGCTGGGCGGCGCCTGCGCACTGGGTCATCCGGTCGGGGCGTCGGGTGCCCGTATCGTGGTCACGCTGCTGAACGCCCTGCGCCGTCGCGGTGGCAAGTACGGCGTGGCGGCGATTTGCCTGGCCGGCGGTGAGGCTACGGCGCTGGCGGTGGAGCTGCTCTAGGTTCCACCACTGCGTTTTGAACGTTTGCCCAATTGCCTCCGGACCGAGCCCCCCTTACGCATGAAAGCAATTGTTATCAACGACTTCGGCGGCCCGGAGCAACTGCAACTGGTCGAGCGGCCGATGCCGCCGATCACCGACGACCAGGTTTTGGTGGCGGTCCATGTCGCTGCCGTCAATCCCATCGACTGGCGCATTCGCAAAGGTCAGTTAAAGGATTTCGTCCCCTACGAATTCCCGGCCATCATGGGCCGCGAGGTCTCGGGCGTGGTGGCCAGGGTCGGCGCCGCGGTGCAGGACTTCAAGGTCGGCGATGCCGTGTTCGGCTTTCTGCAGCAGCGGCTGATGCACTGGGGTGGCTACGCGCAATTCGTCCCGGTCGAGGCCGCCAAGCTGGCGCACAAACCCGCCAATCTGAGCTTCGAGCAGGTCGCGGCGCTGCCGGTGGCCGGCCACACGGCCTGGCAGGGCCTGTTCGAAGTCGCGCAGCTGAAGCCCGGCGAGGTGGTGCTGATCACCGGCGCGGCTGGCGGCGTCGGCAGTCTGGCGGTGCAGCTGGCTTGCGACGCCGGGGCGACCGTAATCGCCAGCGCCAGCCCGGCCAATCACGCGTTCCTGCGCAGCCTGGGCGCCACGCTGGTGGTGGATTACCAGGCGCTGGATTTCGCGGCCACCGTCGCGGCGCAGTTCCCGGCCGGCGTGGACGTCATCTTCGCCGCCTTTGCCGGAGTGTCGCTGCAAGGCTGCGCGCCGCTGGTGCACGCCGGCACGCGCATCGTGCTGCTCAGCCCCGTCGCGACCGAACAGGACATGCACATCGGGCCGGTCACCTCGCAGTTGCTGATTGCCCGCGCCGACGGTCCGCAGCTGGCCAGGATTGCGGAGCTGGCCGCGCAGGGCCGGCTGCGACCACAGATCGGCCCCGTGCTGCCGCTGGAACAGGCGGCCCGCGCGCACGAGATGAGCGAAACTCACCACACGCGGGGCAAAATCCTGCTGCGGGTGGCCCCGGACGATCCGGCGTAGACCACACCGCACACCGAACCGAGGGAGCCCCGCGTGCCGGTACTCGACAGCAAGCTGAACCCCGCCGCGCCGCAGTTCCAGGCCGACGCCGCACACAACCGCGCGCTGGTGGCGGACCTGAAGGCCAAACTGGCGCAGTACGCCACCGGCGGCCCCGAGCGCGCCAAGGCCAAGCACAGCGCGCGCGGCAAGCTGCTGCCGCGTGAGCGCGTGGAAGCACTGCTCGATCCGGGTACGCCGTTTCTGGAATTCTCGCCGCTGGCGGCGATCGGCCTGTACGACGATGAGGCGCCATCGGCCGGCATCGTCACCGGCATCGGCCGGGTTTGCGGGCAGGAAGTGGTCATCGTCGCCAACGACGCCACCGTCAAGGGCGGCACCTACTACCCGTTGACGGTCAAAAAACACCTGCGCGCGCAGCAGATCGCGCTCGAAAACCGCCTGCCGTGCATTTATCTTGTGGATTCGGGCGGTGGCTTTTTGCCGCTGCAGGACGAGGTCTTCCCCGACCAGCACCACTTCGGACGCATCTTCTACAACCAGTCGGTGATGTCGGCGGCCGGCATCCCGCAGATCGCCATCGTCATGGGCTCCTGCACCGCCGGCGGCGCCTACGTGCCGGCGCTGTGCGACGAGACCGTCATTGTTAAAAACCAGGGCACGATCTTTCTGGGCGGCCCGCCGCTGGTGAAGGCGGCCACCGGCGAAGTGGTGAGCGCCGAGGAACTGGGCGGCGGCGACGTGCACAGCCGCACCTCCGGCGTCACCGATTACCTGGCCAGGAACGACCTGCACGCGCTGGGCATCGCCCGCGACATCGTGGCGACGCTGAACCGCAGCAAGCGCGTCGACCTGCCGCTGCGCGAACCGGTCGCGCCGCGTTTCGATGCCCACGACCTGTACGGCCTGGTGCCGGCCGACGCCCGCCAGCCGTTCGACGTGCGCGAGGTCATCGCCCGCCTGGTGGACGGCTCGGAGTTTCAGGAATTCAAGCAGCTGTACGGCACCACGTTGGTGTGCGGCTTTGCGCACCTGTGGGGTTACCCGGTCGGCATCATCGCCAATAACGGCATCCTGTTCTCGGAGTCGGCGCTCAAGGGCGCGCACTTCATCGAGCTGTGCTGCCAGCGCAAGATTCCGCTGGTGTTTTTGCAGAACATCACCGGCTTCATGGTCGGGCGCGAGTACGAGAGCCGCGGCATCGCCAAGGACGGTGCCAAGCTGGTGCACGCCGTCGCCAACGCCCAAGTACCCAAGTTCACGGTCATCATCGGCGGCTCGTTCGGGGCCGGCAATTACGGCATGTGCGGGCGCGCCTACGGGCCGCGATTTTTGTGGATGTGGCCCAACGCCCGCATCTCGGTGATGGGCGGCGAGCAGGCGGCCAGCGTGCTGGCCACCGTGCGGCGTGACAACATCGAGGCGCGCGGCGACACCTGGACCGTCGAAGAGGAAGACGCTTTCAAGACGCCGATCCGCGACCAGTACGAGGTCCAGGGCCACCCCTATTACGCCACCGCGCGGCTGTGGGACGACGGCGTGATCGACCCGGCCGACACGCGCAACGTGCTGGGTCTGGCCCTGTCAGCGTCGCTGAACGCACCGATTCCCGAGCCGCGCTTCGGCGTATTCCGGATGTGAGGGCGCCATGGACCTGCAAACCCTGACTTTGGATACAGACCACCGCGGCGTGGCTACCGTGGCGCTGAACCGCCCGCAGATCCATAACGCGTTCAATGATGTTGTTATCGCCGAGCTGGCCGCGTTGTTCGGACAGCTGGGCGACGACCCGGCGGTGCGGGCGGTGGTGCTGACCGGTGCCGGCGAGAGCTTTTCAGCCGGTGGCGACCTGGGCTGGATGAAGTCCATGATCGGCTACAGCGCCGCGGAAAACGAGACCGACGCACGCCGTCTGGCGGCGCTTCTGGATGTGCTGGACCGCCTGCCCAAGCCTACCGTGGCGCGCGTCAATGGCAGTGCGTTCGGCGGTGGCGTGGGTTTGGTGGCCTGCTGCGACATCGCCGTCGGCGTCGAAGGCGCCAGGTTCGGCCTGACCGAAGTGCGCCTGGGGCTGGCGCCGGCCACCATCGCGCCGTACGTCGTCCGCGCCATCGGCGCGCGCGAGGCGCGACGTTATTTCCTGACCGGCGAGCGTTTCCAGGCCCGCCGCGCCCTCCATATGGGCCTGTTGCACGAGGTGGTGGCGGCCGATGAACTCGATGCAACAGTCAACCTGCTGCTTGACGAGCTGCTCAAGGGTGGCCCCACGGCGCTCGTGGCGTGCAAACGGCTCGTGGAAGACGTGCAAGCCGCTACCGATCGCGAGTCTCTCAAGCGCGACACCGCGGCCCTGATTGCCCGCCTGCGCGTGTCGGACGAAGGCCAGGAAGGACTTCAGGCCTTTTTCGCCCGCCGGGCCCCGGACTGGATAACCTGACGTGTTCCACACCATCCTGATCGCCAACCGCGGCGAAATCGCCTGCCGCGTTATCGCCACTGCCAAGCGCCTGGGCATCCACACCGTGGCTGTGTATTCGGACGCCGACGCTGGCGCCCGCCACGTGCGCCTGGCAGACCGGGCGCTGCGCCTGGGACCGGCGCCGGCCGCGCAGTCGTACCTGGACATCGATGCCGTGATCGAAGCGGCGCTTGCCAGCGGCGCGCAGGCCATCCACCCCGGCTACGGCTTTCTGGCCGAGAACGCACAGTTCGCGCGCCGTTGCGCGCAGGCCGGGCTGGTTTTCATCGGCCCGCCGCCGGAGGCCATCGAAGCCATGGGCGCCAAGGACGCCGCCAAGCGCCTGGTGGGGCAGGCCGACGTGCCGGTGGTGCCGGGCTTCGACGCGCCGGGCGCGGACGACGCGCAGTTGATCAAGGCAGCCGGTGGCGTCGGCTACCCGTTGCTGGTCAAGGCCACGGCCGGCGGCGGCGGGCGCGGCATGCGCCGCGTGGACGGGCCCGGCGATCTTGCCGACGCCATTGCCGGGGCGCGGCGCGAGTCGCTGGCGGCCTTTGGCGACGACACGCTGCTGCTGGAACGCTACGTGACCGGCGCCCGGCATGTCGAGGTGCAGGTGTTCGCCGATGCGCATGGCGGCGCGCTGCACCTGTTCGAGCGCGATTGCTCCGTGCAGCGCCGGCACCAGAAGGTGGTGGAAGAAGCCCCGGCGCCGGGGCTGTCCGACACGCAGCGGGCGGGCATGGGTGCCGCGGCGGTGCGCGCCGCGCAGGCGGTCGGCTACCGCGGCGCCGGCACGGTGGAGTTCCTGCTGGCGCCGGACGGGGCGTTCTATTTCCTTGAAATGAACACCCGCCTGCAGGTGGAGCACCCGGTTACCGAACTGATCACCGGCCTGGATCTGGTCGAGTGGCAGCTTCGCGTGGCGGCCGGCGAACCGCTGCCACTGGCACAGGCCGACATCCCGCGCCGCGGCCACGCCATCGAGGTGCGTTTGTGCGCCGAAGACCCGTCGCGCGGCTTCATGCCCGGCGTGGGCCGGCTGGACACGCTGGCGCTGCCTGCGGCCGGGCCGGGGCGGCGTGTCGACACCGGCTTTGAGACCGGCGACAGCGTGCCGTCGCATTACGACTCCCTGCTCGCCAAGCTGATCGCCTGGGGCGAGGACCGCGAGCAGGCGCGCGCGCGGCTATTGGCCATGCTGGCCGAGACCGCCACAGTGGGCGTGGCCAGCAACGTGGCGCTGCTGGAGCGCATTCTCGCCACCGACGATTTTGCGGCCGTTAGCCACCACACCGGTTGGCTGGAAGGCGTGCTGGACGGGCTGGTCGCGCCGTCGCCGGCATCGGTCGACGCGCTGCTGGCCGCCACCTGGCGCCTGACCAGCGACGAACAAGCCGCGGCTTCGACGCAGCATGGCAACGACCGCGCCTCGCCCTGGTCGCTGGCCGGGCCATTCCGGGTCGGCGTGCCGGCCACGCGCACCGTGCGCTGGCTAACGGCCGACGAGACCGAGCACACACTCACCCTCACCGGCCGCAACGACGGCGGTTACAACTGGCAATGCGGCGACCTGGACGGCCCGCTGAGCGGCCGGCATGACGGCGCTGCGCTCACCGTCGATGGCCCGGCGGGGCAGCAGACGTGGCGCGTCTGGCGCAGTGGGGAGAGCTTCGAACTGTCCGGCCCGCAGCGCCTGAAATTGCGTTACCTCGACCCGCTGGCCGCCGAGGCCGGCGAGGAAGAAGCCGAACTGCGCCTGACCGCGCCCCTCCCCGGCAAGCTGGTGCAGGTAGCCGTGCAGGTCGGCCAGCAGGTGGCCAAGGGCGACCTGCTGCTGGTGCTGGAAGCCATGAAAATGGAACACCGCATCGTCGCCCCGCACGACGGGGTGATCGAGAGCCTGGGCGGTGCAACCGGCGATTTCGTGCCGGCCGCCGCGGTGCTGGTCAGCTTCGTTCCACCGGAGACCTGACATGCTGCCGGGCAGCCTGCCGCCGCGCATCCGCATCTGCGAGATGGGCCCCCGCGACGGCCTGCAGAACATCCCGGACACGGTGCCTCTGGCGGTAAAACTGGGCCTGATCGAGCGCTTGCAGGCGGCCGGCCTCACCTACATCGAAGTCGCCGCCTTCGTCAGCCCCAAAGCCGTGCCGCAGATGGCCGACGCCGAGGCCGTGTGCGCGGGTCTGAACCGCCAGCCCGGCGTCAGCTACGCCGCCCTGGCACCCAACGTGCAGGGGCTGGAACGGGCCCTGGCCTGCGGCATCGACGAGCTGGGTCTTTTCACCGCCGCGTCCGAAACCTTCTCGCAGCACAACACCCGCTGCACGATCGAGGAATCGCTAAAACGCGCCGCCGCCATCGCCGCGCCGGCCCGCGCCGCCGGCGTGCGCCTGCGCGGCTACGTGTCTTGCGTGCTCGGCTGCCCGTACGAGGGCGCCACTGACCCGGCAAAAGTGGCGGAACTGGCGGCAGCGCTGTTTGAACTCGGCTGCTACGAAGTCTCGCTCGGCGACACCATCGGTGTCGGCACACCGGGCAAGGCACACGCGCTGCTCAAGCGAGTCAGGCAGGCGGCGCCGACCGCGCCGCTGGCGCTGCATTTTCACGACACCTACGGTCAGGCGCTCGCCAACATCCTGGCTTGCCTGGACCAGGGCATCGCCAGCGTCGACAGCTCCGTAGCGGGCCTGGGCGGCTGCCCCTACGCCCCCGGCGCCAGCGGCAACGTGGCCAGCGAGGACGTGGTCTACATGCTGCATGGCCTGGGCATCGAAACCGGTGTTGATCTGGACGCGTTGTGCGCTGCCGGGACCTACATCAGCGAGGCGCTTGGCCGGCCATCCGGCAGCAAGGCCGGGCGGGCGCTGGTGGCCAGGGCGCAGCGCGCGGGAGCAACCGGTTGACGGTTTGTGTTGGGATGTTCGCAGCCACGGGGCGCCAGGATGAAGCGCGGCGAAATCCGGGATCGGAATCTGCGGTTCTGGGTGTATAAAAGTACCAAACAGCAATCGAGGTACCCCTCCCATGGTTGATGCAGCGCTTCTTTCCCGTGTAAAGACCATGAGTCCAGCCGATCGGCTTGAACTCATCGGAGCCGTTTGGGAAACCCTGTCCCCCGCGGACGCGCCAGTGACAGAAGAAGAAAAAACCCTTCTTGATGTCCGTTTGGCCGATCTGGAAAACAACCCGCAAGACCAAAGCCCTTGGTCGGAAGTTCGGACGCGGCTACGGCAACAGTTGCCTTGAGCTACACCGTTGAGGAAGAAATACGGTGCAATGCGCTTTGCTTATTGCGACATACGCGGACGGGG
>NZ_JBFIII010000075.1 GCF_041601295.1 Immundisolibacter sp. | reverse complement strand
GACTGGCACGCGCTGTAAGCGCGCCGCCCACCCGTAGCCCAGGACAAAAAAAACCCGGCCAGGGGTGGCCGGGTCAGAAAGGTAACCCGCTCAGGGAGGGGAAGCGGGTGATTCCTCGCAGAGGTCTCGTGTACTAAGAGTGGGCGAGCGGGAGAAAAGTTTCATCGCGACCGAGACTTTTTTTCATTGGCCGCGGCGCGGCGGCGACGGGCCGTTTTCGGATCCACCCGCAGCGGCAAATACACCTCTACCCGATCACCGTCGACCAGCCGCGTATCCCACGCCACCGGCCGCCCGAACACCCCCACCGTCCAATCCGGTAACCGTTCCACACCACCGGCTTGCAGCGCCGCCAGTGGCGAGGCACCTGCTGGCAAGGTCAGCTGCAATACCCGGTAACCGTCAGGTGTCGGACAGGCAAGCTCCACGGCAATCAATTCAACGGACACCAAACAGCGCATCGGCCCGGCGGCAGAACGAGTCGACCAAGCCGTCTGCCACCACCGCCAGTACCGGTCCCAGCGCAATGCCAAGCAACCGGCCGGCCAGCGCGTAGGAGATGTGAAAACCCACCCGGGTCTGCGGCGGCTGGTCCGCGGCGGCCAGATCATCAAAGGTCCACACGCCGTGAAAGCGGCTGAATGGGCCGTCCACCAGACGCAGTTCCATGCGCCGGTGCGGCTGCAACAAATTGCGCGTGGTCACGCGCTTGTGCAACCCGGCCATGGCCATGTCAAGACTGGCCAGTACGCTGCCATCCTCGCGTGCCAACACCTGTGCCGACGAGCACCACGGCAGGAACCGCGGATACGACTCCACGTCGTTGACCAGGCCGAACATTTCCTCGGCGCTGTGCGCCACCACCACCGATTTGCGTATCTCCCGGACTGCCGCCATTCGCTCCTATCCCAAGTCAACATCGCACGGCAGCGCTCGCCGCAGGCGCATGATAACGGACCCGACCAACCACCCCGGCCATGGAAGGGCACGGCCGATCCCCTACAATGCCGTTCCTTTGCCGACAATTTGCCCATGCCCAGCGCCGACACAGCCACCATCATCGTCAACAGAAAGGCGCGCCACGATTACTTCATCGAGGATCGCTTCGAGGCCGGCATTGCGCTCGAAGGCTGGGAAGTCAAGAGCCTGCGCGCAGGGCGTGTGCAGCTCGTCGACAGCTACGTCATGCTCAAAAATGGCGAAGCCTGGATGCACGGCGCCTTGATCACGCCGCTACCCACCGTCTCCACCCACTACGTGCCGGACCAGCAGCGCACGCGCAAGCTGCTGTTGCACCGCAATGAGTTGAGCAAGCTGATCGGTGCCGTCGAGCGCCGCGGCTATACCCTGATTGCCTTGTCGCTGTATTGGAAGCGCGGCAAGTGCAAGGTGGAAATCGGCCTCGCCAAAGGCAAGCAAAGCCACGACAAACGCGCCAGCGAGCGGGACCGCGACTGGCAACGCGAGCGCGGCCGACTGCTTAAGTCCAACCGCTGACCCTGGCCGGGAACTGCGGCGTCCGTTAAGATGTCCAAGCCAATAGCGAATCCGGGGGCGACCTGGTTTCGACGTGGGTTACGAAACCTGAGGTGCATGCCGAGGCGCAGTGTCCTCGTTAATCTCGCTGCAAAAAGATAGTTGCAAACGACAACAACTACGCACTCGCTGCTTAAACCCCAGTAGGGTGCCGTCTGACCGGATGTGCTTGTGCGACCGGGGTTCAGGCGTCGACACACACAAGCTCGCGGCGAGGCAGGCCTGGGGCCAACCCGCTAAAACCTTTCAGGATCGCTGATCGCCGTCCCTGCCCGTCGGGTGGCGCTCGGTTAAAATAATAGGCTGGGATAAGCATGTAGAGCCAACGGCAGAGGACTTGCGGACGCGGGTTCGATTCCCGCCGCCTCCACCAAACCCTGAAACCCCAACCGTTCGCGGTTGGGGTTTTTATTGTCCAGCGCTACATCCGGGCCGGTGCTTCAAACAGCGCCTGGGATGTTTACTCGAAGTGGCACACGTAGTCGAGCCGCTCCAGCGTTTCGATGTCGAAACAGCTGTCGCCGGGCACAGAAAACGACTCCCCCGCTCCATAGCCACGCCAGTCGGTCGCACCGGCGAGGCGCACGCGGCAGCGACCGCCGAGGACTTCCATCCGCTCCGGCGCACCGGTACTGAAGGTCAGCGTGGACGGGAAGATCACGCCCAGGCTCTTGCGTGTGCCGTCGGCGAAGTGGACGGTATGGCTCACGCAGGTGCCGTCGAAGTAGACGTTGGCCTGTTTGACGACGCTGACGCCGTCGAAGCGGTCGCTCATGAGAGGGCCCTGGCCGATTAACGAAGCGACTTGAAGCGCACGCGGTGCGGACGGGACGCTTCCTCACCCAGGCGCCGACGCTTGTCGGCTTCGTATTCCTGGTAGTTGCCGGAGAAGAAATTCCACTGCGAGTCACCCTCGCAGGCCAGGATGTGGGTGGCGATGCGGTCCAGGAACCAACGGTCGTGGCTGATCACCAGTGCGCTGCCCGGGAACTCCAGCAACGCCTCCTCCAACGCACGCAGGGTCTCGACGTCCAGATCGTTGGACGGTTCGTCCAGCAGCAGTACGTTACCGCCCTTGAGCAGGGTCTTGGCCAGATGCAACCGGCCCCGCTCACCGCCAGACAGGGTGCCAACGTGCTTTTGCTGGTCGGCGCCCTTGAAGTTGAAGCGCCCAAGGTAGGCACGCGACGGCATCTCGAACTTGCCCACGGTAATGATGTCCGCGCCGCCGGAGATGTCCTCCCAGGCGGTTTTGTTGTCGGCCAGCTCGGCGCGACTCTGATCCACCATGGCGATGTGCACGGTGGAGCCGAGCTTGATCGCGCCACCATCCGGCTGCTCGCTACCCGTGAGCATGCGAAACAGGGTCGATTTGCCAGCGCCGTTGGGGCCGATCACGCCCACGATGGCGCCTGGCGGCACCGCGAACGACAGATCGTCGATCAGCAAGCGGTCGCCATAACCCTTGCCCACGTGCTGGAACTCGATTACCTCGTTGCCAAGGCGTTCGGCCACCGGGATGAAAATTTCCTTGGTTTCGTTGCGTTTCTGGTAGTCGTGGCTCGACAGTTCCTCGAACCGGTTCAGGCGTGCCTTGCTCTTGGCCTGACGGCCCTTGGGATTCTGGCGCACCCATTCGAGTTCCTGCGCCATGGCTTTCTGGCGGGCCGATTCGCTGGATTCCTCCTGCTTGAGGCGCTGGTTCTTCTGCTCCAGCCAGTCGCTGTAGTTGCCCTTGAAGGGAATGCCCCGGCCGCGGTCGAGCTCCAGAATCCACTCGGCGACATTGTCCAGAAAATAGCGATCATGGGTCACCGCCACCACGGTGCCCGGGAAGCGGTGCAGGAACTGCTCCAGCCAGTCCACCGATTCGGCGTCCAGATGATTGGTGGGCTCGTCCAGCAACAGCATGTCCGGGCGTGACAGCAGCAGGCGGCACAGCGCCACGCGGCGCTTTTCGCCACCGGACAGTTGACCGACAATGGCCTCCCACGGCGGCAAACGCAGGGCGTCGGCTGCCACTTCGAGCTGCACCCCGGCGCTGTCGCCGTCGGCGGCGGCGATTTCCGCCTCCAGACGGGCCTGTTCTTCCGCCAGCTTGTCGAAGTCGGCGTCCGGGTCGCCGTAGGCGGCGTAAACATCCTCCAGACGCTTTTGCGCCGCCAGCACCCCGCCAATGCCTTCCTCGACCGACTGACGCACGGTCTGGGTTGGGTCCAGCTGCGGCTCCTGCGGCAGGTAGCCGATCTTGATGCCGGGCATGGGCGTCGCCTCGCCCTCGAATTCCTTATCCACGCCAGCCATGATGCGCAGCAGGGTGGACTTGCCGGAACCGTTCACGCCCAGTACGCCGATTTTGGCGCCGGGAAAAAATGACAGGGAAATGTCTTTGAGGATGGCGCGCTTGGGCGGGACGATCCTGCCCACGCGGTTCATAGTGAAAACGTACTGAGCCATGGCCAACAGGGGATGCGATAGTGGCCGGCAAGGATAAAGCAAAGCCGCCGCTCGCACTCATAGGCGCGGCCGACGACGGCGGGCTGACGACCCTTAACCGGCCGCGGCGACCTGTATCCGCCAGCGGTCGGTCAGGGACTCAGATGGGATAAGCGATGTAGCGCGGCACCACGGTGGTGTCGAGCACCGCCCGGCGGCTGCGAAAACGCGCCCCGCCGTTGACCACCACTTCGTCCACGTAGGTGCCGCTGGCCAGAACCTCGGTACGGCCGCTGTTGTCGGGCGTGTAATTGACGGTGAAGTGAGTCTCGACGCGGTAGTTCACGCCGCCCAGCGGCTGGATGTCGACCAGTTGCGTGAAGTGGCGCGGCTGATAATGCTCCACGGCATCGGGCTGGATCTGCGTCACCTGGGTCACGCGGTCTTTCAGGCGCGCGTAGCTGTCGTCCAGCATGTAGCCGATCGGCAGACCGCGATCCTCGTTTTCCTTGGGGATGCACACATAACTACCGGGGTTGTCGAAGGTCAACAGCCAGCCGTGCATGTCGCGCCGGTCCAGGGCGCGGATGTAGCTCAGGTTCAGCGCCTCGACAGCGTCGCGGACCTTGTGGTCGATGCCCATCATGCCGTGGCCCTCCGAAAGCCCATGCGTTTGCGGTAATGCTCCCAGCGCGGCAGGTTGCCGGATTCGTCGTTCTGCTTGACGTTCAGGTCCAGCCGGTATTCATCCACCACGCCTTTCTGGAAGATGGCGTTGCCCGGCGAGCGGTTGCCCATGTCGATGCGGGTGAAGATGGCCGCGTCCTCGAGGCTGATCAGGCCGCTGGGCCCCAGCAGGTTGGAGCACTGGCGAGTGCGGTGGGCGAGCAGCTCCGGGCTGTCATCGTCGCGCGCAAAATAGGTGTAGTGCACCTCGACGCCACGCGGCCCCTTCGGGAAGGCATAGCGCACGTTCAGCATGTCCATGTGCTTGGTGCACACGGTGATCGGGAAGGTGCTGGCGATGACCGACCCCTTGCTGTCGGGGTCGCCCTTGAACTGCACGATGGAGCTGTCCTCCAGCGCATCGACTTTCTGCGGGATGCTCAGCTCGGCATCGAAGGCCATGTGGCCATTTTCGGTGATGATCTGCGCGCCCTTGCCACCCTGCCAGCCCATCAGCTTGAAGGCCAGGTGCAGCAACGGTGCGTGGTAGCCGTCGTTATCGACATAGGCCTTCCAGTTGCAGTCGTAATAGACCTTCTGGTAGCCGAGCAGCTTCAGGCCGTGCCCGTTGCCCAGAATCCGGCCCAGCGGCTCGGACACCGCCTCGGTCATATAGCTGCGCAGGTCCGGCGTCTTGTCGCTCATGGTGACGAAGTACAGCTCCGAAAACGACTCGGTGCGCAGCTCCCTGAGGCCGAATTTTTCCTTGGTGAAGCTGGGCGAGAACTCCTGGCTGTTGGGGCAACCCACCAGATCGCCGCGGCTGCTGAACAGCCAGCGGTGGTAGGGGCACTCGAAGTCCGGCTTGTTGCCGGCGCTGTCAGTGACCAGCGTGGCGCCACGATGGGCGCAGGCGTTGTGAAAAACACGAATTTTTCCATCATCGCCATGCACGGCGAAGATCGGCATCTCGCCGATGAAGGCGGCCTTGTAGTCGCCGGGATTCGGAACCTCGGCGCGGTGCACGATCGGATGCCACTCCTCGCCGTAGAAGATGTTTTCTAGCTCCAGGCGCCACAGGCCAGGCTCCTCGAACACGGCCTTGGGGATTTCGTTGTACCTGGCCGGCCACTCCATGACGGTGTCCGGCAGGGTGATGCTGGCGGTCATTGGCTGCCTTTCTCCTGTGCGCACTGCTCGTGTGACCCCGTCGGCGACGGGTGAAGCAGGATGCTAGGGGGTTGCGGCGAACCGAACCTGACGGCTGTCAAGGAATAGCCGGGTAACAGGCAAGTACCGGCCAAGCAGCAGCGCTGGCCGGTACTGAGGGGCCTGCAACAAGGGCCCTGGCGGTCGACCGGTGCGCCCGCCAACGCTTATACTGCGCGGGATTCCTGCAAATCGCAGCCGATTCCCAGCATCGGGAGCCGCGCCCGGCTTGCCTTTTAAATTTGACCGATCGGTCGGTCTACCCCCCTGGCGGCCGATCTCGAAATCCAGTGCGAGGACACTCCATGAAGCTAGGCCAGGCTGTATTACGCGTTGTGGGCATTGGCCTGCTGGCGTCGGGCTTGGCGGCGCTGAGCGCCTGCGGACCGGGTGCGCCACCGGCCCAGGCGCAACGCCCGCCGCCCGAAGTGGGCGTGATCCAGATGCAGCCGCGACCGTATGCACTGATCACCGAACTACCCGGCCGCACCACAGCCTATCGCGTGGCGCAGGTCCGCCCGCAGGTCAGCGGCATCCTGCAAAAGCGCCTGTTCCAGGAAGGCCAGACGGTCGGCGCCGGGCAGGCGTTGTATCAAATTGATCCGGCGCCGTATCGGGCCGCCGCCCGTCGGGCTGAGGCCGACGAGAAGCGGGCCCGGGCAATCGCCGAGGTGGCTCGCCTCAAGGCCGAGCGCTTCGCGCCCCTTGCCCGGTCCGGGGCGGTGCCCAAGCAGGACAACGATGACGTACAGGCCGCCTACCAACAGGCACTGGCCGAGGTGGACGCGGCCCGTGCCGTGCTCGAAACCGCGCGCATTAACCTCAATTACACGCGCATCGAATCGCCAATCGCCGGAGTCATAGGCGAATCGTTCATTACCGAGGGCGCGCTGGTCACCGCGGGCCAACCGCAGAAACTCGCGCAGATCACACAGCTGGACCCGATCTATCTGGACATCCAGCGCCCCACCAGCGAGCTGCTGCGCTTGCGCCGGGAGTTCGAGCAGGGCCGACTGGAGCGGGCTGGACCCGATGCTGCCCGGGTCGACCTGGTGCTGGAGGACGGCGGCGTCTATCCCCTGCCGGGCCACCTCAAGTTTTCGGGCGTAACCGTGGATGCCGGCACCGGCTCAGTGAACCTGCGTGCCGTGTACCCGAACCCGGACCATCACCTGCTGCCGGGCATGTACGTGCGCGGCCGTCTGCGCGAGGGCGTGGAAAACGCTGCGCTACTGATCCCGCAGCAGGCCGTGACGCGCAATGCCGAAGGCCAGGCCAGCGTGCTGATCGTCGGCGCCAACAACATACTTGAAGCGCGGGTGATCGAGACCCGCCGCGCGGCCGGTGATGCCTGGCTGGTTGGCAGCGGCCTGACGCCGGGTGACCGCGTCGTGGTCCGCGGCCCGCTGCGCCTTACGCCCGGCATGCCCGTGAACCCGGTGCCCGCGGATGAGACGCCGGCAAATCCAGGTCCGCCGCCGACCCCGGGACCCAAGGGTGCCGGGCATGGTTAATTACTTTATCGACCGGCCCATCTTCGCGTGGGTGATTGCCATTGCGATCATGCTCGCTGGCGCGCTGGCGATCAGAACGCTGCCGATCGAAAGCTACCCCGACGTGGCCCCGCCCGGGATCCAGATACGCGCCGTCTATCCCGGGGCCTCGGCGGCCACCCTGGACAGCTCGGTCACTCAGGTCATTGAACAGAAAATGGTGGGCCTGGACGGCCTGCTGTACATGGCCTCCGAAAGCAACATTACCGGCGACGCGCAGCTGACGCTCACCTTTCAGCCCGGCACCGATCCGGACATCGCCCAGGTGCAGGTCCAGAACAAATTGCAGGCCGCCGAGCCGCTGCTTCCGGACGAAGTCGTGCAGCAGGGCGTGCAGGTCAACAAGGTCACGCAAAGCTACCTGATGGTGCTGGCCTTCGTGTCCGATGATGGCCGCCTGGGGGTGTCGGATCTTGCCGATTTTGTCGCCGCCCATATCCAGGAGCCGCTGGGGCGTATCGACGGCGTGGGCGATGTGGCGCTGTTCGGCGCCCAGCACGCCATGCGTGTGTGGTTGAACCCGGATCGCCTTGCCCAGTACGGGCTCACGGTCCCTGACGTGAACGCGGCCATCCGGGTGCAGAACACGCAAGTCGCGGGCGGCCAACTGGGCGGCTTGCCGGCCATGCCCGGTCAGAGACTGAACGCCACCGTGCTGGCGCAAAGCCGGCTCGAAACCCCGGAGCAGTTCGGCAACATCCTGCTCAAAGTGCAGCCGGACGGCGCCCGTGTGCGCCTGCGCGATGTCGCCCGCGTCGGCATCGGCAGCGAGAACTACGGCTTCAAGAACGTCTACAGCGGCAAGGCCGCATCCGGCGTGGGCATCATTCCGGCGCCCGGCGCGAACGCGCTGGAAACCGCCAAACGGCTACGTGCCCGCCTGGCCGAACTCGAACCGAACTTCCCGCCCGGCGTGGTGGTGCGGCTAGCCGAGGACAGCGCCCCGTTCGTGAGCACCGCCATCAAGGAAGTGGCCCTGACCCTGGTGCAGGCGGTCGGTCTGGTGTTTCTGGTGATGCTGGTGTTCCTGCAAAACCTGCGCGCGACGCTGATCCCGACCCTGGCCGTGCCGGTGGTGCTGCTGGGTACGTTTGGCATTATTTCGATCGCCGGTTTTTCCATCAACATGCTGACCATGTTCAGCCTGGTGCTGGCGATCGGCATGCTGGTCGACGACGCCATCGTGGTGGTTGAGAACGTTGAACGCGTCATGCACGAGGAGAACCTCGACGCCCGCTCGGCGACGCGAAAATCCATGCGCCAGATCACCGGGGCCCTGATCGGCATCGCCCTGGTGCTGTCGGCGGTGTTCGTGCCAATGGCCTTCTTCCCCGGCACCACCGGCGCCATCTACCGCCAGTTCTCGCTCACCATCGTGTCAGCCATGTCGCTGTCGGTGCTGGTGGCAATGGTATTCACGCCGTCGCTGTGCGCCACGCTGCTGAAGCCGAAACCACATGGCCCACCACGACGCGGCCTGTTGGGTCGATTCAGCCGCGGCGTCGGAAACACCACCAAACGCTACGTCAGCGCTGTTGGCTACATGATCCGCCGCATACCACGGTTTCTGCTGGTCTACGTGGTCATCGTGGGCGGGCTGGGGCTGCTGTTCGTGCGCCTGCCGGGCGGCTTCCTGCCGGACGAGGACCAGGGCACGCTGTACGCCAACGTGCTGCTCCCACCAGGCGCCACCACCGAGCGCACCGAGCAGGTCATGGAGCAGGTCGGGCGCTATTTCTACGAGACCGAAAAGAAGATCGTGTTCGGCGCCATGAACGTGTTCGGCTTCAGCTTCGGTGGTCGGGGGCAGAACGTCGGCCTGGTGTTCGTCAACCTCAAGGACTGGTCCGAACGCCAGTCTCCGCAAGACAGTGCCCAGGCGCTGGGCCTGCGCGCCAGCATGCATTTCGCGCGTACGGTCAAGGACGGCATGGCATTTGCGTTTGCACCGCCATCGGTACGGGCACTGGGGCGCTCGGCCGGCTTCGACATGCAACTGCAGGACCGCGCCGGACTCGGGCACGATGCATTGGTGGCAGCGCGCAACCAGATGCTCGGCATGGCAGCGCAAAGCCCGGTACTCGCCAACGTGCGGCCCAACGGCCTGGAGGATGCGCCCCAGTACCGCCTGCACATAGACCAGGAAAAAGCCCGTGCGCTGGGCCTGTCACTGGCCGATATCAACCAGACACTGGGCACCGCCTGGGGCTCAACCTACGTCAACGACTTCATCGAGAACGGACGCACCAAGAAAGTCTTCGTGCAGGGCGATGCGCCGTTTCGTATGCTGCCGGAGGATCTGGAGCGCTGGTACCTGCGCAATGCCAGCGGCGACATGGTGCCGTTCGGTGCCTTTTCCAGTACCGAGTGGACGCGCGGCTCGCCGCGTCTGGAGCGCTTCAACGGCGTCCCGGCCGCCAACCTTATCGGCCAGGCCGCACCGGGCTACAGCTCGGGCGAAGCCATGACGGAAATGGAACACCTGGCCGCCCGGCTACCACCGGGCATAGGCTACGAATGGTCCGGCATGTCCTTCCAGCAAAAGCAGGCAGGCTCGCAGGCGCCCGCCTTGTACGCCATCTCCGCGATCGTGGTGTTCCTGGCCCTGGCAGCCTTGTATGAGAGCTGGACGGTGCCGTTCGCGGTGATGCTGGTGGTGCCGCTTGGCCTGCTCGGGGCGGTGCTTGCGGCACTGGCGCGTGGACTCAACAACGACGTTTTCTTTCAGGTCGGCCTGCTCACCACCATGGGCCTGACGGCCAAGAACGCGATCCTGATCGTCGAGTTCGCCCATACGCTACACACCAAACAAGGCAAAAGCCTGACCGATGCGGTGCTGGAAGCGGCGCGTATCCGGCTGCGGCCGATCATGATGACCTCCATGGCCTTCATGCTCGGCGTTGCGCCGCTGGCCATCGCCACCGGCGCTGGCGCGGCGGCACGCATCGCCATCGGCACCGGCGTGATCGGTGGCATGGCGTCGGCGCTGTTCCTGTCCACGTTCTTCATCCCGATGTTCTATGTGGTGGTACAGAGCCTGGTCGGCCGCCGCCGGCCGCGCCGGCAGCCGACGCCGCATACCGGGGTGTAAGAGCGGGATAAGCGGCGAGTCCCAGTCGGGCTTGGGCGGCACGCGGTACGACCCTAATCGAGGTGCGCTAAACCCATGCGGGGACGCAGCGAGCATCAACCTACGATGTCGACGCCGAAGGACGCCAGCACGGCGTCGTCAGTAGCGAGCGGCAGCGCCTCGATCCTGGCCTGCGCCACCAGCATGCGGTCGAACGGGTCTCGATGCGCATGCTGCCAGCTACCGGCAAGCTGGGCGTGCTGCGGGCTGATCGGCAGGGGCGCAAACCCGGCCCGGGTAATCCAGGCTGGAACATCGCCAGCCACCTCGCCGGCCTGCGGCAGCTTGCCGAGCCGGTGTTTGGTGGCGATTTCCCACACCGAAGCGCTACTGACGAACACCGCCTGCGTCGGGTCGGCCAGCAGCGTACGCAGGCCAACGGACAAGCGCACATCGTCAAACAGCCACCACAGAAACATGTGGGTGTCGAGAATCACCGTTCAGGACCAGGCGTCCAGTTCTTCTTCCGGCAAGGGCTCGAAAAACGCGTCCGTCACGGCACCGGTGGCGATGCCGGGGCGACGGGCGGTGTCGCTGCGGATCGGCACCAGCTTTGCCCACGGCTTGCCGGACTTGGCGATGATCACTTCTTCCCCGGCCTGCGCCTGGGCCAGCAGCTTCGATAGCTGAGTTTTTGCCTGGTGGATGTTGACGGTCACGGTCATGAGCGACTCCGGTTAGCTAAGTAGCTTAGGCCGGCGCCAAGTGTACGCAGTAGCTTCATGCCGAGCAACGCAGTCAGGCGAAGTACGCCCCGCGCAAACCCATCCCCGGCCTGGAAGTGCTGGTCCTGGAACACCTGGGCGACATCGGGGACGTGTTCGCGCAGTTGGTGGAGTAGTGGGCTGACGTGAGCGAAGGGAGATCGCGGAATTCGGGTTGCGGCCGGACTACCCGTATTCCGCTGCGCTGCATACGGGCTACGGCGCTGCCTGCCACGACGCACTCGGCCACCGGTAACGATGATGCGGCCGTTGGTGGAGGTGCGCTGCTCGCCAATGACGTGCGGCGCACTACCCCAGCCAACGTCGAGCAGCTTGGGGCTGACCAGCTCGCGGCAGGTGTCGGCTTCGGTCATGAGCTGTGTTGCTGTCATTCCGTTACCCGGTCAAGGCATCGACCCGCAGTTTCTTGCTCGACAGATAAGGCCTGATTTTGGTCTGTATGGGCGCGAGTCGATTTTGTCGTGCTCAAAAATACCGGTGCAGCCACGATCACGAAACCGCGGCAGCGCGCCGTCCACGACCCAGTCGTTACAGATAGCCAGGCAGTGCGTGGGCGCTACTGGCGGTCTTTCTGCCCTTTCTTGGCGGCTTTGGCCTCTTTTTTCTCTTTCGGGGTCTTGATCGATTTTTTCTTGACGTCCTTTTTCTTGTCCATGCCTTTGCTCATGACAGACTCCTGATGTGGTTGGGCACGCAGCGCGTTAAGGAAACGCTGAACTATTCAGTGTTTCCCGCAGCGCAAGGATGCGCTGCCAAAATATGTGGCTGTAAGCCACTGATTTTGTGAGCCATCGGAAAACCACGCTTTTCCGATGACGGGCGCTGAGAAATCCAGGATGGATTTATTCAGCGCTTCCTTAAGCAGCGGCGGCGGCAATTTAACAGCCGCCGGGGCGGTTCAGTGAAAATCGCGCGACTCAGTCACCAGCGCGCCGAGCCAGGCGGTGCGGTCGGTAAGGCGACCGGCGATGAGGTGCACCACGTCGCCGTCGCACTCCACCGTGCCGGCGACCTCCAGCAGGCGGGCGCCCAGCAGGGGCCGGCGCTGGGCCTGGGCGGTGCGCTCCCACACCACGATGTTGATGTGACCGGTCTCATCCTCAAGCGTGACAAAGATGACGCCACTGGCGGTGCCAGGTCGCTGCCGTCCCAGCACGATGCCGGCCACGCGCGCGTGGCTGCCGTGGGCGAGCTGCCGCAATTGCGTGGCGGTGCGCACGCCCTGGCGCTGCAGGCGCGCCCGCAGCAAGGCCAGCGGATGACGACCGAGCGTGAGGCCAACACTGGCGTAGTCGGCGACCAGATTCTGGCCTTCGGTGGGCGGTGGCAGCATGGGCGTGCCTTCCGGCCCGTGCACGATCAGCGGCGCGGGTTTTTCCACTCCGGCCGCCTGCCAGCGCGCCTGGTGGCGGTTGCCGGCCAGCGCACGCAGCGCGCCCGCGCTGGCGAGGGCCTCAAGGTCGCCACGATCCAGCTGCGCCGCGGTGGCGAGTTCGGGCACGCTGGTGATCGGTAGCTGCGCCTGCAGGCCGCCTGTCTGGCGCATCTGCGCTGGCGCCGTGATGACGGCCGGATCACGGTCGCGGGCTGCAACAACGTCGTGCCCACTGACAGCGGCGAATGCCGCGACCTGCATCCGAGGCTGCACCAGACGGCCGGCTTGCTGCAGGGTCTCAATGCGCCGGGCGGCGGTTTCTTTCAGGCCCTTTACCAGGCGCAACCCCAGGCGCAGCACGGCCTTGCCGGCCATACCGCGTTCGAGCGTGCAGTCCCAGGCGCTCGCGGTGGCGTCCACCGGCAGCACTGCAACGCCGTGGCGGCGTGCGTCCTGAACCAGTTGCGCCGGCGCATAGAAGCCCATCGGCTGGCTGTTGAGCAGCGCGGCGGTGAAGGCCGCCGGGTAATGACACTTCAGGTAGGCCGAGGCATAGGCCAGCAGGGCAAAGCTCGCCGAGTGCGATTCCGGAAAGCCGTACTCGCCGAAACCCTGGATTTGCGCGTAAATACGTTGGGCAAAATCCTCGCTGTAGCCACGCGCGCGCATGCCGTCGACAAGTTTTCGCTCGAACACTTCCAGCCCACCCTTGCGCCGCCAGGCGGCCATGCCACGGCGCAGTTGATCGGCCTCCCCGGCGGAAAAACCGGCCGCCACCATGGCCAGCTGGATCACCTGCTCCTGAAAAATCGGCACGCCGAGTGTGCGCTCCAGCACGCCGCGCACGGCTTCGCTGGGGTAGTCCACCGGCTCCAGCCCCTGCCGGCGCTTCAGATAGGGATGCACCATGCCGCCCTGGATGGGACCGGGCCGCACGATGGCGACCTCGATCACCAGGTCATAGAAGGTGGCCGGTTTGAGGCGTGGCAGCATGGCCATCTGCGCCCGCGATTCGATCTGGAACACACCCACGGTATCGGCGGCCTGGATCATGCGGTAGGTGGCGGGGTCTTCCGGCGGGATGTCAGACAGTGCCAACGGCCGGCCCTGCCAGTCGCTCACCAGTTCCAGCCCACGGCGAATGGCCGACAGCATGCCCAGTGACAGGCAGTCCATTTTCATCAGCCCCAGCGTGTGCAAGTCGTCCTTGTCCCACTGGATGACGGTGCGCTCGGGCATGGCGGCGTTCTCGATCGGCACCAGCCGGTCCAGCCGACCCCGGGCGATGACCATGCCACCCACGTGCTGCGACAAATGCCGCGGGAAGCCGAGAAGCTGTCCCACCAGCACGGCAAGGCGCTTCAGCACCGGGCTGGTGGGGTCGAGGCCGGCCTCGCGCACGCGCTCGGGATCGAGCTGGCCATCCCACCACTGCATGCTGCCGGCGAGCCGATCCACCTGCGCTGGCGCCAGACCCAGCGCCTTGCCGACATCGCGCACCGCGCTGCGCGGGCGGTAGGTAATCAAGGTAGCGGCCAGCCCGGCGCGATCGCGGCCGTATTTGTCGTAGATGTACTGCAGCACTTCCTCGCGGCGCTGGTGCTCGAAGTCGACGTCGATGTCGGGCGGTTCGTTGCGTTCTTTGGACACGAAACGCTCGAACAGCATCTGCGAGCGCGCTGGGTCGACCTCGGTAATTCCAAGGCAATAGCACACCGCCGAGTTGGCCGCCGAACCGCGACCCTGGCACAGGATGCCGCGACCGCGGGCAAACACCACGATGTCGTGCACGGTCAGGAAGTAATGCGCGTATTGCAGCTCGGCGATGAGGGCCAGCTCATGCCGCAGCAGCGCGCGCACCTGGTCCGGCACGCCGTCCGCGAAGCGGCGCGCGGCCCCCGCCTCGGTCAGCGCGCGCAGGTGCTGGTCGGCTGTCAGGCCGGCTGGCACCACCTCAGCCGGGTACTCGTAGCGCAGCTCGTCCAGCGAAAAAGTGCAGCGCGCCGCCACGCGCAGGGTTTCCTGCAGCAATTCGGGCGGGTAGATCCCAGCCAGCGCCTCGCGCGTGCGCAGGTGGCGCTCGCCATTGGGGTGCAGCGCGTAACCACACTGTGCCAGTGGTGTGCCCAGACGAATGGCGGTCAGCGTGTCCTGCGCAGCGCGCCGACCACGCGCGTGCATGTGCACGTCCCCAGCGGCCACCAGCGGCAAGCGCACGGCCCGCGCAAGCGCCTCCAGCGTCGCCAGTCGGCCGGTATCGGCAGGCCCGCACAGCAGCTCGCAGGCAATCCAGGCACGGCCCGGGAAACACCCGGCCAGCCAGCGCGCCGGCTCCAGCGCCGGTTCCTCGTCCGGCAGCAGCAGGGCCAGCACGCCGGGACCAAGCACCTCAACTTGCGCGCGTGTGAGCCGATATACCCCTTTGAGAGCGGCCCGTCGGCCGATTGTAATGAGGGAACAAAGATCGCCGTAACCGTGTCGATCCGCTGCCAGCAGCACCAGTCGCACGCCATCGACCAGCCGCACCTCGGTGCCGATGATCAGATGGAGGCCGTGCTCGCGGGCTGCCAGATGGGCTCGTACCGCACCACTGAACGAACATTCGTCGCTAATGGTCAGGGCGGCGTAGCCAAGCGCCGCGGCGCGCGCCACCAGTTCCTGCGGATGCGAGGCACCGCGCAGGAAGGTGAAATTGGAGACGCAATGCAGTTCGGCGTAGCAAGCCAGCGGTGCGGAGACCATGCCCGATT
>NZ_JBFIII010000074.1 GCF_041601295.1 Immundisolibacter sp. | reverse complement strand
TGGGGTACGTGAGTGGGGCGGACCTGAGCGCCCCGGGTCTGCGCGACGCGCTCAAGGGCAGCCTGCCCGAGTACATGGTGCCGTCGCAGGTGGTGGTGCTGGAGCGCCTGCCGCTGACGGCGAACGGCAAGCTGGACCGCACCGCGCTGCCGGCGCCCAGTGGCGACCTGCAGCGCCCGTACGAGGCGCCGAGTACGGATGCTGAAATAGCCATTGCCGCCGTATGCCGGCAACTTTTGTCGGTTGAGATGATCAGTGTTGACGACAACTTCTTCGACCTGGGTCTCGATTCCATTCTGAGTATTCAATTAGTTAGCCGATTGCGGCGGGCGGGTTGGCAGGTAAGCCCGAAACAAGTATTCGAGGCCCAAACCGTTGGCGCGCTGGCGCAGATTACGAGGCCCGGTTCGTCCGAGGCGCAGCTTGACGATAAGCCGCTGGTTGGCGAGGTGCCTTTGACGCCCATCCAGCATTGGTTTTTTGCGCAGCGGCAGGTAGAGCCGAATCATAACAACCAGTCGCTGCTGCTCGATGTGGCGTCAGAGATCGACGATGATCTTTTGGAGCGAGCGCTTGGCGCGGTGGTACAGCGTCATCCGGCCCTCAGCTTTCGATTTGAATGCGAGGAAACGCGCTGGCACCAGCATGCGGTATTCCCGCTACCGGACTTTCGGCTGCAGCGTGAGCACGTTTCGCCGAGCACTGCTGATACCAGCGGAGATTTTTCGACCCGTTTAAACGCGCTACAAGCGTCGCTCCACCTGACATCCGGGCGAGTATTCGTCGCTGTGCTGTTTGATTTTGGTACTGCGCGGGATCGCCAGCTATTGCTGATTGCCCACCATCTGGTGATCGATGGCGTTTCCTGGCGCATCCTGGTTGAAGATCTTGACGCGGAACTCAGTGCCATTCTGGCTGGTACTCAAGTGCTGCCTGCGTCAGCCCCCGCTACGATCACGCGCTGGCACGACCATTTGATCGGCAATCTGGGGCAGGTCGTTAATGAATTGCCTTATTGGCGGCAGGCCCTGGCGGCGGTCACCCCATTACCCGTAGAAGCGGCCAATCCAAGCAATCTGGTGGCCAACGAAGTCCGTGTGGCCACGGCCTTGTCCCAAGATCAGACCCGCGTATTACTGCACCGTGCGGGTCAGGCTTACGGTGCGGATGTTCAAGATCTTCTGCTGACGGCTCTGGCCCAGACCCTGGGGGGCTGGTTGTCGCAACAGTGGGTTTGTATCGATCTTGAGTCCCACGGTCGCGATCTGGATACGTCTGAATTCGATCTTACCCGAAGTGTGGGATGGCACACGGCTAAATATCCATTTTGTCTCCAAGTGCCAGTTGGTATTGCCACACCCCAGCTACTGAAGCTCACGAAACAGAATCTCCGCGACGTTCCAAATGGTGGGCTTGGCTACGGCGCTCTGCGTTATATGCATCCGAGAGATGAAATCCGTTCCCAATTAGCTTCGGACGACCCTTACATTAGTTTCAATTACCTTGGTCAGTTTGATCCGGGGAGCCAATCTCCTTACCTGCGTCTTTCCTCGGAAGAGCGTGGCCTGGAGCGATCTTCGTCAAATGCAAGAACGCACCTGATTGATGTCGTGGCACTGGTTCATGGTGGGGCGTTGTCCGTCGAATGGCTGTTTAGCGAGGCTGTTTTTGACCGTGCTGAAATCACTAAGCTCGCGGGTCATTTTCTAGAGAATCTTAACGGTCTGATTGCGCATTGCCTCAGCGATGGTGCAGGCGGTTATACGCCCTCTGATTTTCCCATGGCCAACTTATCCCAGGCCCAGTTGGATAATATGTTTTTTGGCCCACGTCGGCTGGACTCCCTCTATCCCCTGTCACCCGTCCAGCAGGGTATGTTGTTTCATAGCCAGTTTGCCAAGGACAGCGGCGTATATTGTGTTCATCTTGCAGTTGAATTCGAGGAGAAACTTGACCTTGACGTCCTGGCTGCTGTGTTGAATTCGGTAGCGCGCCGCCATCCGGCATTACGAACGTCTTTTATGTGGGATGAAGACCTGGATGAGCCGCTACAGATGGTTCATAGCGATTTGTCATTTTCAATAGAAGCGCTGGATTGGCGTGAGCTAGACCAAGAAGATATCGCACCCAGGCTCAGGCAATTTCTCCTCGAGGATAGGCTTCGGGGCATTGATCTGTCTGCATCTTCGCTCAATCGCTGGACTGTGATTGAAATGCCACAGGGTCGCCAGACTTTGGTCTGGCTTCACCATCATATCTTGTTCGATGGTTGGTCGGTGGCCATCGTACTCCAAGAGGTATTTGCGAATTATGCGCGTCTTCTCGCGGGACAGGCGGTGTCCACAGCCGTTTCGCCCCGTTTTGAATCCTATGTCGCTTGGTTGCGCCAACAGAATCCGGAGCCACTGCGGAGTTTCTGGAGTGGCTATCTTTCTGGGTTCGCGGCACCCACGCCCCTGCCTAATGCGGACTCCAGTCACGGCAAGGCTAATCACGGTTTCTTGAAGCGGGTGGTGACTTACTCCACGGAGCTCGGCGACAAGATTGATTTGTTCGCACGCCAGGCGAGGGTAACGCCTGCCGTATTATTCCAGGCCGTTTGGGGACTGCTACTCAGCTTTTATAGCGGGTCGAAAGATGTCGTTTATGGCAGCACTACGGCAGGCCGACCGGCAGAAATGCCGGGGATAGAGCAGGCTGTGGGCATGTTCATAAATACCTTGCCGCTACGCATACGCATTGATTCAAACACTACGGTAAGGACGTGGCTGACTCAGCTACAAAGCGAATTGGTCGATTGGCGCCGGCACGAGTATGCGTCTTTGCTGGATGTCCGCAAGTGGAGTGATATTCCAGCGACTCATCCACTTTTCGAAACTTTACTGGTATTTGAAAATTATCCGGTTGATTCCGCTGTCGCCTCAGCCCAATTTTCGGTGCCGATTGCCAGGATTGAAACGTTTGAGTCGACTAATTATCCCCTGGTATTGGTGGTAAACCCAGGGCAACCCTACCGTTTGAGCATCACCTATGCGACGGAGTTGTTCAACGCTGATGACATCGATCAAATTTTGGCTTCTTTGCTCCGTATCGTCTCTGAGGTGATTGCCGACCCGCAACGCACACTGCGGGAACTCTCCTGGGTTTCTGGCGATCAGCGGGACCATATCATTAATGAATTCAATGATGCGGTCCGGGATTTTCCGCGCGATCGTTGTTTGCATCAGTTATTCGCAGAAGGGGCCGCTAGATGGAGTGATCAGGTTGCGGTAGTGGATGGGCGGTCCAAGACGACTTTTAAAGAACTTGAAGAACAGTCCAATCAGATGGCCAATGTTCTATTGGAGCGTGGCATTGGTCCGGGCGCGATTGTCGCAATTTGCTTGCCGCGCAGCGCGCAATTGCTGGTGGGGATGCTTGGAGTCTTGAAGTCCGGCGCTGCCTATTTGCCAGTTGACGCCAGCTACCCCGCTGATCGCATCCGCTTCATGGTCGATGATTCCTCCGCCGCGGCGGTCATCGGGCAGAACAGTCTTCTTGATTCGCTTGGAATTGCGCCCGCACTGAGGCTACCTTCCGACGATCGCGAAACGGTCGCGCTTTTGGGTCAGGCCTCGCGCTCTCCGCCAGGTGTCGATTGCGATGCATCTTTCCCGGCCTATCTGATCTATACCTCGGGGTCCACGGGCCGCCCAAAGGGGGTATTGATCAGTCATCGGAGTCTGGTGAATTACGTGGACTGGGCGCGAGCGGAGTATCTGCATAGTGGTCATGGCGCCCCGGTGCAATCGTCAATTGCGTTTGACGCGACCATCACGAGTTTGTTTGTGCCCCTGTTGGCGGGACAGCCAATTTACCCGGTTGCCGAGGGTGATGAGATTGATGGTTTGTGCCATGTGCTGGAGCGTATCGGCCATGCGTCTGTAGTGAAAATTACGCCCGCCCATCTGCAGGTGTTGTTGGGAAGGTATCCATCCGCCGCGGACATCCCCTGGCGTGTCGGGACATTCGTGATCGGCGGGGAAGAGCTACCAGCAAGGCTGGTGAAAGCCTGGCTCGAAGCGATGCCCAGCGCGCGTTTTGTCAACGAATATGGACCTACGGAGACGGTCGTCGGCTGCGCGGTTCATACGGTTTCCTTGGAAGACTGTGCTGGCGTAACGGTGCCCATCGGCAGGCCCATTGGCAATACTCGCCTTTACGTTTTGGATGCCGAAGGGCGGGTACTGCCGCCCGGAGTATCCGGTGAGCTTTACATCGGCGGCGCGGGCGTCGGACTCGGTTATTTGAATCGAGCGGAGTTGACGGCGGCCAGATTCCTGCCGGATCCATTTGTTGCCGGCCCTGGTGGCCGGCTCTATCGAAGTGGCGATCGGGCGCGCTGGCGAAGTGACGGCGTGCTGGAATTCCTCGGTCGAGTCGACGACCAGGTCAAGCTACGGGGTTACCGCATCGAACTGGGCGAGATCGAGTTGTGCCTCCTGGAACATCCGTTGGTAGTCAGCTGCGCGGTCCTGGTGCGTGGGACAGATGCTGATCATCGCCAGTTGGTCGCTTACGTCATTTTCAGCGATGGGGAGTCGCAACCCACCGCGGAAGAGCTGCGGGCGCACCTTGCCCGGCGGCTACCGGCGTACATGCTGCCTGGCCACTTCATACCGATGGCCAAGCTGCCGTTAACGGTAAACGGCAAACTCGACAAGGCCGTGCTTCCTGCGCCCGACGCCCACCAATCCGGTCCGAAGGGCGAGCCACGCAGTGATTTGGAAAGCGAGCTTGTGTGTATTTGGAGTGAAGTGCTGGGGACAGAGTCGATCGGCGTTTTCGATAATTTTTTTGAACTTGGTGGACATTCGTTACTGGTTGCCAAGCTACGCAACAGGATCAGGATGAAACTGCAACTTGAATTGCCGCTCAGAGCGTTGTTCGAGGTGCCGACCGTCGCGGGTCAGGCCGAATTGATTCGCGCCAGTTCGCAGCTTGGTGAAGGCAGCGCCGCGGAGCCGGCCGGCGCTGATGAATTTGACGAGGGTATCTTGTGAGCGTCCACGAGTTACTGGCGGAAATGGGCGCCGCCGGGGTGAGACTGTGGGTCGACGGCGACGGTGCGTTGCGCTACAAGGCACCGAAAGGCGTGATGACTCCCGCCACCGCTCGGCGTTTGGCGGGCCACAAGGCCGCCGTAGTCAGTTTTCTGAAGGGAACGACAGCAGCCCAATCGGGGGCGCTTGAGATCGTTCCGGTGGCGCGGGACGGCCGGTTGCCGCTGTCCTTCACCCAGCAACGCCTGTGGGTGATGCAACAGATCGATTTGCGATCCGCCGCCTATAACGTGCCGATTCGACTTCGCCTGACCGGGCCCCTGGCGGTCCCGGCCCTGGGACGCGCTTTCGAGCGGGTGGTCGCGCGGCACGAGGTGCTGCGCACCGTGTTTGGCGCGGTCGACGGCGAACCGGAGCAGATCATCCAGCCGGCCGCGCCGTGGCATATTCCGGTCGTGGATCTGCGGTCCGAAGTCGATCCGGCGGCCGCCCTCATGTCCTTGCTGGACAAGGAAGCCAAGGAACCATTCGACCTGGCGGTTGGTCCCTTGATGCGGACCATGCTGGTTCGCGAGAACGATGACAGCCATGTACTTGCAGTGACCCTGCACCACATTGTTATTGACGCCGACGCGGCCGCGGTGTTGGTGGCCGAAGTGATGGCGTTTTATCAGGCCGAGTGCACTGGCCGGCCCATCCGCTTGCCCAATCTGCCGGTGCAGTACGCCGATTTTGCCGCCTGGCAGCGGCGTTTACTGGATTCGGACTTGCTGGCTGACCAGCTTTCCTATTGGCGGCGCCAATTAGCCGACGCGCCCGGTCAGTTGGCCTTGCCGACCGACTACCCACGACGCGCAGATGCTGCCCCCCGAGGCCGCACCATGACGTTTACGGTGGATGCGTCCTTGCAACGGCGCCTGCGTGAGGTGTGCAGGGATGGGTCGTATACGCCGTTCATGGTCTTGCTGGCGGTTTACCAGAGCCTCCTGGCGCGCTATTGCAACACCGTTGACGTGTGCGTGGGGGTGCCGGTGTCGGGCCACGCCCAGCCCAATGCAGAGAACCTGATCGGCTGTTTTCTCAATGCGCTGGTTCTGCGCGGGCGCCTGGCGGACAACCCGACGGTGGGCGAGTTTCTGGACCAAACCCGCCGCACCACGCTGGAGGCCTTCGATCACCAGGAGGTGCCGGTCGATATGGTGGTGGATGCGGTCATGGACGGGCGCCGCGATGCTGGCCACCAGCCACTGGTTCAGGTCGGCTTCACGTATCGCGAACAGCTCGACATCCGGCGCGCGGCCAGCGCCATTGGCGCCGAACAGCTCGGCGGCTTGCGACTGGAATATTTGCCGCTTGCCGACACCGAGGCCAAATACGATCTGATCATGGGGTTCAGTGAAGCGGGGGACACCCTGGAGGGCATTATTGAATACCGGGCGGATCTGTTCGCGCCGGAAACGATTGCCTACTTCGCGGATCGGTACCAGTTCCTGCTGAGCCAGATGTTGGCCGATCCGCAGCAACGCATCAGCAACATTGCCCTGCGCAATGAAGACGAGCTGAAGATCATGCTCGGGGTGAACCCGGCGGCAGTGGAGTGTCTGGCACCTCTCAGTCCCCCGCAGCGGGATATATGGTTGGATCAGGTGCGCGACCCCGACGGGGTGCACAACTGTCTCGGTTGGGCGGTTCACTTCCCATGCGCGCTTGATGCGCAGCGCTGGGAGCGCGCGGTGGCTGACGTTACGGCCCGATATAGCGCTCTGCGGACTCAGGTTCACGAGTGTCTTGAACCGTTGGCGGCGTTGGCCTATCAGGTGGTCTACAAGCCAGGGTTTGTGCCGCAAGAGCTCGAGCAGGTCCGCCTCGCGCAAGGCGACGCAGCGCGACTACAGGCGGTACTGGAGGAGCGTATCTACCGGCCGTTTGACCTTGCGCAACAGGGCCTGGTGCGTCACGGTTTGGTGTTGCTCGGGCACAGTGAAACGGTGGCATTCATTGCCGCTCACCATCTGGCCTTGGATGGCCAGGGATTGGCGGAGTTGATGAATCGGATTTGCGCCCAGTACGACCATCTGGACGGGCCTGACCGGTCAGACGCGGCACCTGCAGCGGACCTCTACCCAGAGCACTTGCGTGCCGCAAGGTCGGACTTCGACCACGCGGAAACGGTTGAATTCTGGCGCAACCGCACCAGCAGTTGCGAGGCGCTGGATTTGTCCCTGGGCGAGGCCCGCCCGATGGCGGAAGGTGCCGGTTCGAGCGCTGCCGACCGGCGGTTTGTGTCGCAGCCGCACGAGATGGCGGTTCGGGCGCTGTGTCGCAGCGCGGGCGTAACACCGGCCATCTACTGGAAGATTATTTATGCCATGACGCTGGGTTTGTACGGCGACGCACGGGGTGACTTCGTCATCCAGGAAGTCATCGCGGGTCGGCCCAAAGGGCATGCCAAGCAGCTTGGGAGCTACTTTGGGCAGGTGCCGTTTGTCGTGCCGGGGGCCCTGTTTGGTGATGCAAAGGATATTCGGCCGCTGTTGCGGTATGCCGCCGAGGATCGGCACCAACGGGCGCGGCACGAACACCTGACGCTGTTGGTACAAAATCAGTTGTTGCCGACCGCGCCAGTGCGATGTCTCTACAATTTCTACAATTTTCTGCAAGACCATTCAGTGGCATCGACTAGTGGTCGGGCGATGCACTTCCCGCCGCCGGTGACGAATCAGGTGGCCCTGGTGGTCAAGACCCTCGACGGCGGCACTGAGCTGTCTTTGCAATACCCGACGACCGTGCTGGACGGAGGCGCCTTCCTGGAACGCATGCTGGGTTGTTCGGCGGCGGTGGTGCAGGCCGAAGGCCGAATCGAGCCGGATATTTTCCTGACTCCGACCGAGGCAACTCAGCTGCAGCAGTGGGCGCCCGGAGTGCGGCGGACGCCACATGCCGCTGACGTTGGCGAGTATCTGCAGCGCGGGCTGACGCAGCATGCTGCGAACGTGGCGGTGGTCCACGGCGAGCAACAATTGAGCTGTGCCGAACTCGACCGGCTTTCAACCCAGGCTGCCCGGGGATTGCTTGCCGCCGGAATCAAGCCTGGGGAACCGGTTGCGATACTGGTCGAGCCTGGACTCGATCTGTTGGTTGCCATCTATGGCGTCATCAAGGCTGGTGTGCCCTACATTCCCTTGGACTGCGCGTATCCAGCCCAGCGTATCGCCCACATTCTTCAGGACGCGGGCTGCCATACATTGCTGGCGTCGTCCGGCAGCAGGACCGTCGGAGCCGGTTGGCAAGGACAGGTACTTGCGGTGCCGGAGCTGGTTCGGGCGGGTGCTTCCAGTGGCGCGATGCGGCTGCCGGCGTTGGCACCGGACAGCCTGCTTTACCTGATTTACACCTCCGGTTCTACCGGCAAGCCCAAAGGCGCCGGTGTTACCCACGCGGGTGCGGTCAACCTCCTGGAGTGGTACGCGGATGAACTTGCGATCACGCCAGATGACCGGGCCCTTCTGGCGAGTGCGATTGGCTTTGATCTGACGCAGAAAAACCTGTTTGCGATCCCGGCGTGCGGCGGCTCGCTGGTCATCGCCGAAGGGGACATCCCGGTCGGTAGTGAGCTGGTGTCCCTGGTTGCTGCGCACCAGATCACGCTGATCAATTGCGCGCCCAGCGTGTTTTATTCGGCCGTTGACAGTCCCGCCGATCTGGCCGGACTGGCCAGTTTGCGTGCCCTGGTTCTGGGTGGGGAGGCGATCAACGTCAATCGTCTTGCGCGGTGGCTGCACCGCGCCGATGTCGATTGCCGCATTCTGAACAGCTACGGACCGACCGAGTGCACCGACGTGGTCAGCGCGTTTGATTTGGGCGACGCACGGTGTTGGATGGATCAGGCGCCGCCGATAGGTCGGGCGATCTCCAACGTGCAGCTACACGTTATTGATCGCGGGCTGCGTCCGGTGCCGCCGGGTTTTGCCGGTGAACTGGGCATCGCCGGCGTTTGCGTCGGTACCGGCTACTGGAACAACGAGGAACTGTCCACGCAGAAATTCCTCGGCAGTCCATTCGACAGCGGGCGTTTATACCGGACCGGCGACCGGGTGCGTTGGTCGCTGGAAGGGCAACTGAGTTTCGTCGGCCGGACTGATTTTCAGATCAAGGTGCGGGGAATACGCCTTGAGCCGGGCGAAGTCGAGTACGCCTTGCGCAATCTGCCTGGAGTTGTCGACGCCCTGGTGCTGGGCGCGCAGGACCGCCTGGTCGCTTACGTGGTCATGGCCCCGGCCGAAACCCTTGGAGAGTGGCGCGAGCAAATGCGCCAGCAGTTGCCCGCGCACATGGTGCCAGACGTGGTTGTGTCGCTGCCGCGTTGGCCCCTGACTGCCAACGGCAAGATTGATCGCCAGTCGCTGCCCTCCCCCGAAACTGGCAAGCGGTCGCAGGTATGGCGTCCGCCTGCCGACGAGGTGGAACGGGCACTGGTCGACATGTTCGCGGAGGTTCTCGGTACAGACGAGATCGGCGTTGACGACGATTTTTTTGCCCTGGGTGGACATTCGCTGATGGCCGTGCAATTGGCCGCGCGCATCTGCCGGCAATTCAATGTGGAACTGACCGGTCGGGTTCTGTTTGAGCAGCCCAGTGTCAGCAACGTGGCGGCATGCATCCGCCAGTTACAGGCGCAGGACGACTTGCTATGGCGTGATGACGATGCGCAGCCGGTTGTTCCGGACGGTTACGAGGAACTGGCGCTTTGAGCTATGAGGAGCTCCTCGCCGAACTAGGCCAGTTGAATGTCAAGCTCGCGGTCGAGGAAGGCCAGCTGCGTGTGCGCGCCCCAACCGGGGTGCTTACGGATCGCCTGCGCAAGGCCCTTCAGGATAATAAATCGCAGCTTCTGGACTGGGTAATCCGGCGCCAGGCGCAGCGTCAACTGACACAGCAGGCTATTGCGGCGCGTCCGGTGGATGGGCCGATTGAACTGGCGTATGCCCAGCGCCGGCTCTGGTTGCTGCAAGAGCTGGAGCCGCACAGCAGCGCGTATAACATTCCACTTGCCTTGCGCTTGACCGGCCCGCTGGACGTTACGGCTCTGCAGCGCGCCTGGGCCGGGATCATCGAGCGGCATGAGGTCTTGCGCAGTTGCTACCCGGTCATGGGAGGCGTTCCCCACGCGCAGGTCAATGCGGGGGATGCAGTGACGCTGGCTGTGGCCGACGTCAGTGAGCTGACGTCCACGCAGCGCGAAGCGGCCCTTGCCGAGCATTATCAAGCGCTGGCTACGCACGTGTTCGACCTTTCACGCGGGCCCGTTGTGTGTGGTGAGTTGCTACACCTGGGGCCCGACGAGCACGCCTTGCTGGCGGTGGTTCACCACATCGCGGCCGACGGCTGGTCGCTGAATCTGTTGGTGGGGGAGCTCACGCTCCTGTATGCGGCTTACAGCCAGGCCGCGCAGCCGCGACTTCCGCCGCTAGAAACGAGCTATTTCGATTACGCACACTGGCAGCAGCAAACGCTGACCGGTGACAGTCTGCTCGCCCCGCTTGCCTACTGGCGCGAACAGCTACAGGACGTGCAGGCGCTGGACCTGTCGCGCCGATCGCGGCCGCCGATGCAGTCGTTTGCCGGCGAGGTGCTGCGTTTCGAGTTGACGCCGGGCGTTGTCACGGGCCTGGAGTCCCTGGCGCAGCGGTCGGAAGCATCGTTGTTCATGGTGTTGCTGACAGCCTTCAAGGCCTTGCTGTTTCGTTACACCGGGCAGACCGACATCTGCATCGGGACGCCGGTAGCCAATCGTCGCCGGGTGGAACTCGAGCCGGTGGTCGGCTGCTTTGTAAACAGCCTGGCCTTGCGTACCCAGATCGACCCGCAGGCAACGTTCGAGTCTTTGCTGGGCCGGGTGCGCGATGTCTGCCTGGCAGCCTATGAGCACGAGGATCTGCCGTTTGAGCTGCTGGTCGAGGCCCTGGGCGTTGAACGGGACATGAGCCGGACGCCCGTGTTCCAGATACTTTTTGTGCAGCAGAGCTTCGAGCAAAAAAACTTGCGGACTGGCGATCTCCAATGGGAGCCGTTGGCACAGCAGGACCAGTCCGCGAAATTCGACCTGACGCTGGCGTTCGGCGTTCTGGACGGCCGCCTGGTGGGAGAGATCAACTACTGCACGGCGCTATTCGACGCGGTCGAGATTACCGGGCTGGCAGGCCACCTGCAGCACCTGCTGGCGCAGGTGGCGGTCCAGCCGGCCATGCCGCTGATCGACCTGCCGCTTCTCGACGCTGAGGAAGTGGCATTGCAGAAGGTGGCTGCGGCAGGGGCGATCACACCAGCACCGGCGCCCAGGAGCGTGCACGGCTGGTTTGAAGCCCAGGCAGCGGCCACGCCAAGCCAGGTGGCAGTGCGTCAGGGTGTCCGGCAGTTGAGCTACGCCGAGCTTGATGCCTACGCCAACCAGGTGGCCAACTGGTTGCTGCAGGAAGGCCATGCGCCAGGCCGCGTGGGCATCTGCATGGAGCGCGGTCCGGATTTGCTGGCCGCCATTCTTGGCGTGATCAAGGCGGGCAGTGCCTACGTACCGCTCGATCCGGCGTATCCGGCCGGCCGTTTGCAGCGCATGGCCAGTGCTGCCGGTGTGCAGGTGGTCATCGGAAGCCCGCAGCTGCAACAGCTGCTACCGGGGGCTGCGCGCCAGCTACTGCTGGACGAAACTCTGGAAGATGCCCCCTTGGAAGGGATGTCCGAGGTATCGCCTGCCAGGGCGGTTGTGCCGGATGACCTGCTCTATGTGATCTTCACCTCCGGCTCCACGGGGCTGCCGAAGGGTGCCGGAGTACGGCACTCAGGGATGTTGAACCTGCTCGACTGGTATCGGCGTGAGTTCGCTTTCGCGGCGACCGATCGGGCTTTGGTTATCAGCGCCACTGGTTTCGACCTCACACAGAAGAATTTCTTTGCGTTGTTGACCTGTGGTGGCACGGTGGTGTTTCCCGCGGGCGAGGACTATGACCCGGCAGCCCTGATCGGGGCTGTTCAACACGATGGCATTACGCTCCTGAACTGCGCCCCCAGTGCGTTCTATCCGCTCGTGGAACGCCCTGGTGATTTCACGGCGCTCGACAGTTTGCGGTGCGTGTTCCTCGGCGGTGAGCCGATTCAGGTGGCGCGGCTGCGGGCCTGGCACACGGCGACCGACGCGCGGTGCCAGGTGGTCAATACCTACGGCCCCACCGAATGCGCCGACATCGCGTGCTATCACCGCCTGACGGCCGAAGACATGGCCGGCACCGGTGGGGTGCCGCTAGGCCTGCCGATCGACAACGTCCAGGTCTATGTGCTGGATGCTTGGGACCAGCTGCTGCCGACCGGCCGGACCGGCGAGATATGTATTGCGGGAACCGGCGTCGGTGTTGGCTACGTAGACGATGTGGAACTGACCGCCGAGCGATTCCGGCCTAATCCGTTTGGCGCCGGGCGCATATATCGCAGCGGGGATCTGGGCCGGGTGCGTCCCGACGGGGTGGTCGAATTTCTTGGCCGGCGCGACTTCCAGGTCAAGCTGCACGGCTACCGGATTGAGCTGGGCGAAATTGAAGCGGCGCTAAGGCGGCTGCCGGGAGTTGACGATGCGCTAGCGGCCCTGCGCCAGGATGTTCTGGTCGGCTATGTGCTGTCTTCGGTTGGCGTTGACGAAGCGCTCGACTGGCGGGCTGAACTGGCTGCGCATCTGCCGGCTTACATGCTTCCGGCGACCCTGGTCCGGGTTGAGCACTGGCCTTTGAGCGCGAACGGCAAGCTCGACCGCGACGCCCTGCCGGAGCCCAGATTTGAGGCCACGCGACCGTATGAGAAGCCGCGCGGCGCGGTGGAGGAGGCGCTGGCAAGCATCTGGGGCGAGGTGCTCGGCGCCGCCGACATTGGCCGGCAGGATAATTTCTTCGAACTTGGCGGCCATTCCTTGGCCGCCAGCCGGGTTGCGGCACGGGTCCGCGAGGAGCTGGGAGCGTCGTTGTCGCTGCGCAGTTTGTTCCAGGCTCCGACAATCGCCGAACTGGCAAGGCAGGTGATCGCGAGCGAAGGTGCGCAGCCCACCTTGCCGACCATTGCCGTTGTCGACCGCGCGGGTGTTTTGCCGCTGTCGCACGCTCAGCGACGGCTATGGTTCCTGCAGCAGCTCGAGCCACAAAGCAGTGCCTACAACATGCCCGTGGCGTTGCGCCTGGGCGGCGCACTCGACGTGCCAAGGTTGTCGCGCTCCATTGAGGCGATCATCAGACGCCATGAGATTTTGCGCACGCGCATCGACAACAGTACTGGCGTGCCGCGGCCGATCATTCAGCCGCCGATGGCGTGGCCGCTTGAAGCAGAAGAGCTTGGTGCGAGTAGCGCTACCACGTCAGGTCAGGGCCTTCAGCAATGCATCGATGCGTTCGCGGCTCAGCCATTCGATCTTGGACGGGAGGTTCTGCGCACGCGCTTGCTGCGCCTTGCTGCCAACGAACACGTATTGCTGGCTTGTCTGCACCACGTCGCGGCCGATGGCTGGTCGGTCGGATTGCTGGTACGCGAACTGATCAGTCATTACCGGGCCTATGGCGAGGGCGCCACCACCTCCTTGCCCGATCTTGAAATCCAGTATGTTGATTACGCTGCCTGGCAGGAAACGCACCTGGACCAAGACACACTGGCCCGACAAGTCGAGTACTGGCAAAAACAGCTGGCCGAGGTGCCTCCCCTGGCCTTGCCCACGGCGCGACAAGACGTCGGCGCCGAGGCTGCCCGGGTAGCAAGTGCTCAAATTGTTCTGGACGCATCCCTGCTCGCGGCGTTGCGATCGATCGGCCAGGCCCATGGCACCAGCGTGTTCACGGTGGTGCTCGCAGGCTTCAAGGCGCTGCTCGCCCGTTACAGTGGCCAGGATGATATTTGCGTCGGTACGCCGGTCGCCAACCGGCCGTTTTCCGAGCTGGAGGGTTTGATAGGACCCTTCATCAATACGCTGGCCTTGCGCACCAGTCTTGCTGGTAATCCCAGTTTTGACGAACTGTTGGAGCGTGTGAAGCGGGTCGTGCTGGATGGTTTCGCGCACCAGGATGTGCCATTCGAACAGTTGGTCGAGAAGCTCGATGTGGCGCGTGATCTGGACCGCTCGCCTGTGTTTCAGGTGTTGTTTGTCTGGCAGAACACGCCGCAGCAACCGTTGGTTTTGCCAGGCCTTGAGATCACCCCGTTGCCGGTTGCGGAACCGAGTGCCAAGTTTGATCTGACCATTGCGCTGGTCGAAAGCGATGCCGGCCTTAGCTGTGAAGCGAGCTACAACACGGACCTGTTCACGCCCCAAACCATCGAGCGTCTGCTGGGCCATTTTGAGCGGGTGCTGGTGGCGGTGGTGAGCCGGCCCGATCAGGCGCTGGGTGAGGTGCCGCTGCTCACGCCCGCCGAGCGTGCTCAGGAGCTGTCGCGCGGGTCGGGTGCGCCGGTCCCGGTCAGTGAGGCGTGCGTGCATGAGTTGGTCGAGGCGCAGGTGGCGCGCACCCCGGACGCGGTGGCGGTGCAGTACGCGGGGGAGGTGTGGAGCTACGCGCAGCTGAACGGCCACGCCAACCGCCTGGCGCGCTGGCTGGTGGCGCGTGGGGTTGGTCCGGACGCGCGGGTGGGGGTGCTGATGCACCGTTCGGCCGAGCTGGTGCAGGCGCTGCTGGGCACGCTGAAGGCCGGCGGCGCCTACGTGCCGCTGGACCCGCAGCTGCCGGCCGAGCGCCTGGCGTACCTGGTGTCCGACACCGGCCTGCAGGTGGTACTGACCCAGAGCCACCTGCGCGAGCGGGTGCCGGCCGGGGTTCAGGCGCTGTGCCTGGACGCGGCGGATGAGGCGCTGGCCGGGCACGCTGACAGCGACCTGGAGCTGGCCAGCGACCCGTCGCAGCTGTTCAACCTGATCTACACCTCCGGGTCCACCGGCCAGCCCAAGGGCGTGATGGTCGAGCACCGGGGCATCGTCAACCGCCTGGAGTGGATGCAGCGCGAGTACGGCCTCACCGCCGACGAGCGGGTGCTGCAAAAGACCCCGTACAGCTTTGACGTGTCGGTGTGGGAATTTTTCTGGCCGCTGCTGGTGGGGGCGCGCATCGTGGTGGCGCGCCCGGACGGGCACCAGGACCCGGCCTACCTGGTGGACCTGATCCGCCAGGCGCAGATCAGCACCGTGCATTTCGTGCCGTCGATGCTGGGGGCCTTCGTGCAGGCGCCGGACCTGGAAGCGTGCACCCGCCTGCGGCGGGTCATCTGCAGCGGCGAGGCGCTCAGCGGCGACCTGGTCGAGCGGTTCTATGCGCGTAACGGGGCAACCGTCCACAACCTGTACGGGCCGACCGAAGCCTCGGTGGACGTCAGCTACTGGGCCTGCCGGCGGCAGGGCGAGGCGGCCAACGTGCCGATTGGCGAACCGATCGCCAACACCCAGCTGTACGTGCTGGATGGGCACCGCCAGCTGGTGCCCCCGGGCGTGGCGGGGGAGCTGTACATCGGCGGGGTGGGCCTGGCGCGGGGCTACTGGAACCGTCCTGAGCTGACAGCCGAGCGGTTTGTGGCGGACCCGTTCAGTGCGGACCGGGCGGCGCGTCTGTACCGGACCGGGGATGTGGTGCGCTGGCGTGGCGATGGGGTGCTGGAGTACCTGGGGCGGGCTGATCATCAGGTCAAGCTGCGCGGTTTCCGGATTGAGCTGGGGGAGATTGA